>JAUILO010000103.1 GCA_030432775.1 Alphaproteobacteria bacterium | reverse complement strand
TCTATTGGAATTAATCCAATTTCATCATCAGCACCACGGTTCTGAGAAGCAGGAACATAGCCTTTACCTGTTTTACAAACCATTTCCATTTTTAATTTTGCACCTTGTGATAAAGTACAAATTACATGGTCTTTATTTATAACTTCTACATCATGACCTGTTTCAATCATACCAGCTGTAACTACACAAGGGCCTACAACATCTAAAGTTATTCTTTTCTTGTTAGCTTCATGCATCTTAAGAACAACTGACTTAAGGTTTAGAATAATATCTACTACATCTTCTTTAACACCATCAATTGATGAAAACTCATGCACTATTCCTTCAATTTTTACTGATACAATCGCAGCACCTTGCAATGAAGAAAGCATTACCCTTCTTAAAGCATTACCTATTGTAAGACCAAAACCTCTTTCTAGAGGCTCAGCAACAATATCATAAGTATTTTCATTTTCTTTTTCTACAACAAGCTTACCTGGTTTGATAAGGATTTAAAGCGTTTGAAGGAGCAGGTCGTCAAGCATGATGAGTATGATTACAGTGCTTATGGGGTGATCCATTCTTTGGAACAGGACGGTTTTATGTTACTGGCACAGGCGGTTAGCCGCAAGGATGAAGCGGATAATCATAGTGTGTTGATCGAGTATTCTAAAGACGGTAGCGAGCTTTGGAAGCGTTCATACCGCGTGGGTATTCCGAATAAAATACGTTCAGTTAAAGTGGTGGATGACCGCAGTTATATTGCGGTCGGACGAATTTTAACTGATGATGATATCCATTCGGGCTGGGCGATGAAGCTTGATAAAAACGGAGCGATATTGTGGCAGCGTACATATCGTCGTGGTCTGTCTTCGGAGCTTAGCGATGTTATTATCAAACACCCGCTGGATCGTTCTAATACAGCCTCTCAGCCTAACTTTATATTTTCCGGTAAATCGCTTCCTGTTGATGGGGGCGGTGATGCGGCGTGGCTTATGAAGACCGATACTCTGGGGCAGCCTTTATGGCAGCGTTATTTCCGTCTTGATGATTATTCACTTTCTGCCAAATGGCTGATGAATTATGAGGATGGCCGGGTGAATATGGTTGTGAATGCAATCAAGGGGCAGGGCGAGGAGGGATATAATCATATCCGTATGTTGAGCCTGTCGCCGCGTGGTGTATTGCTTGGCGATGAATCATATATTGAAGGCGGCGGCGTTGTTGCCACAGATTTCATTGAAGGGCCCAGAATGGAGCGGATTGTGACGGCGGTGATTGATTATAGTTCGGCCGGTTACCGCGAAGGGGAGGAGCCTATACGGATCGTCGGCTTGCAGCCTAAAGAAGAGAAAAAACAAGATCCAGAAGCGTTTTTGGAGTTTTCTGGCGGGTTTTCCGATGTGAGCGAAGATGAGGATGCCAAAGTGCAGGAAGAGCGTTTTCATCATAGTAAAATTGAAAAAGGCTGGATTTTAGTTGCACCTGCACTGGACGCGTATACCGATCCGTGCCAGAAACGGTACCAATGATAATTATTGGAATTGGTGGAACGCATGTCGGGTGACAATCAGCTATATCGTTTTGAAGTAACTGAAGAGACTGAAGGACAGCGTCTGGATGTGTATTTATCCGCTCTGTGTCCGGATTTTTCACGTAGCCGGATCAAGTCGCTTATTGTGCAGGAAGAATGCCGAGTGGATGGTGTTGTTTCTAGCAGTCCTTCCAAAAAACTCAAGGCCGGTAATGTCGTAGTGATAGAAATTCCCGATCCTGTTGAGGCTAAGCCCGAACCACAGAATATAGCGCTGGATATAGTGTATGAAGATGATTGCCTGATTGTGATCAATAAACAGGCCGGGTTGACTGTTCATCCTGGCGCGGGACAACATGACTGTACGCTGGTAAATGCGCTGCTTTATCATTGCGGTGATAGTCTGTCGGGGATCGGCGGTGTTATGCGTCCTGGTATTGTGCATCGGCTGGATAAGGATACGACAGGACTTATGGTTGCGGCGAAAAATGATGTTGCACATAGAGGGCTTTCCGACCAACTGGCTGATCGCTCGCTTAGCCGTATTTACAACGCATTTACATGGAATGCGCCAATGCTTCCCAAGGGCACTGTTGATATGCCGATCGGCCGAGATTTAAATCATCGCACGAAGATGTCTGTGCGAACGAATAAGGGCAAGGAAGCTGTTACCCATTATAAAATCATGCAGCGTTATAGCGACGCGATTAGCCTTGTGGAGTGTAAGCTTGAAAGCGGCCGTACACATCAGATACGCGTTCATATGCAGCATATAGGTCTGCCATTGGTGGGTGATAGTGTGTATGGGCTGGATAAGACCAAACGCCAGTCTATATTGCGTCATGGCGGCTATGACGAGGAAAAGGGGGCTTTTATTGTCGATTTTCCGCGGCAGGCCCTTCATGCGCGTTCAATAGGTTTTGTACATCCGGTAAGTGGTGAGCATATGCGCTTTGATTCAGATCTTCCTGCGGATATGCTTTTGATCCAAGAATTTCTCGAGTAGTATATTGTTCAATAAAAACAATGCGCTATCAATTAAGTTTGATTTTACATAATAATTATATGTATAATGTAATTAAGTTTCAAATGTTACAAATAATTATGTGTTGAGTATGTGTAACAGATGTATGTATGGCCTGATTATGAAGGCCTTTGAGTGAGTGCAAGACGATTACGATGATTACAAGTTTATAAGGAATAACTCTTTCCCCTTTAAGAGTGCTAACTAAAACCGCTTTTTAGCGGTTTATTTTTTGCCCGATTTTATATTTTTTAAGAATCAGTGTTTTGAGTTGTGATTCTGTTGTGTGGGATGTGGGGTCTTTGTTGCGCCTTGCAGCATGGAAAGTAAAAATAATATATAATTCAGCGGGTTACAGGTGTGTAGTGGACCCATATTTGTTGTGTTTAAGTGCGTAGTTTTCTTGACAATTGACGCGAATTAAGGTAACATAATAATAGGGTAATGTACTATTAGGGTAAATGTAGTACAGAAAATACGGTTAGAAATATGATTGAAGCTATTAGTACAGCAGTGCAAACAGCGCCTTTGATACGCGGAAACGCGAATCAGGTCAGCACGAGCGAGTCTATCGCAGCCAATCCGGAACGGGTTCAACAGGTCGTTCAGGCACCGTTTATTAGTCCCGCAATAGGTTTTAACACAGATTACAATAAAGCGGTTCTACAGATCAGAAACGGCGATACAGGTGAAGTTATAGAGACTATACCTGCCGATTCCCGTCTGGAAGCGCAAAGGCGTGCCCAGGTCACCGAGCAAGAACGTATCGAGACAGCTTTGGTTGGTGAGGATGCACAGTTCGCGGTGGGGCCACAAACACAGGAAGATAGCGCACAGGCAGATGCGCAGATACAGCAAAAACAGCTTAATGAAGCTGCTGCGGTATCAGTACAACAGATAGCCGCCTTTGAAAGTGCTGCGCGTTCCGGTAATACTAATGCCGGTACAGTTTCGCTCTTTGCGTAAAAGATTTTTTGTCAGTTTGGAATAACGAATGCACAAAGACAGGGTTTCTCCTGTCTTTTTTTGTTTTGTTTTGTTTTGTTTTAATCTCTTCAATTCTGATTGTTTTAATTCCTAGCTGCTTGAATCAAAACCGCTAGTTGATGTTTGTTGTTGTGTATATTGGTTCGATGTGTCTTTGTGTTCGGCAGTTTGCGTAGCTGAGCTGGTGTTATCTGATGATGCCGTGGAAGATGTATCTTGTCCCCCCACGTTTTGCGCATTATCTTTGACGTTAGTCATTAGGCCAGCCGCGATCTCGCGATTAATGCTGACCAATATATTGAGCTTTTCTTTGGCCGGATTGCTCATAACTTCAAGTTCACGTTTGAATATGAAGTTTGCCAGATTAATGATGTTGCTTCGCAAATCGTTTGGTCTGTTGTTTTCCGGGTTTTCTATGGCTGTGTCATAAAACATGATCCAGATAGATCTGTTGTATTTCAGGGTTTTTTCGAGAATATCACTGGTGACATTATCCCAGTCGTTTTGTAAGTCCTGCAGCATTTTCGCGGATTTTAATAATACGCGGGCTTCAAGCTCTCTTTGATCGGGCGTGTGTTTTTGTGCATTATCGCCATAGGCACTTGCAGCGTGTGCGTGAGGGTTTTTATCCATGGTCCGTTGCTTTCTTTATCAGATCTTCTTCATACTGGATTAATTCCTTAGCATCCTTCAAAGCCTTGTAATAATGCCCTTGTATGATTTTTTCATTGATGACCATGAATAAAAAGCTCGTTGAGGGAGCCGTATTCTGTATTTCTTTGACAATTTTGAAATATTTTTCGAAATAAATATCGGGTTTACGCGCCAAATACATGCATTGTATCAGGAAATAAACTTGCTTACATGGAGTGGTGATGTCTTCTTCTTTCATGACATCTTTTTCTCGCATAATGGGAGAGTCTCCGGCGATGTGCAGGCGTGTACGCTGATCGTCATTTGTGATGACGGCGTTGCCGACTAGAATTTTTTCGCCAGGTTTGAGGTCGATGATCAGGGCCATAGGTTTCTACCTTTCATTTGATGAGCTGAATTTCTTTCAGTTAACTACCATTATACTACCATCTATCTTAATATTTGGTAACAGTTTCTTTGTTTAATATGGTGCGTTTTAGTCAAAAAGAAACCGGCTAGATTTAGCCGGTTTCTGTAAATTCCGTATATACGGTATGTTACTGACTTGATTAGAACAGACGTAGCACTGACTGCTGTGATTGAGCAGCAAGTGAAAGGGCTGTAACACCCAGCTGTTGTCTTGTCTGTAGAGAAAGAAGGTTCGCGCCTTCTTCGTTCTGATCAGCAAGTGTCAAGTCATCCGCCCCGGCCTCGAGTGTATTGATGGTCTGAGAAGTGAACTCTTGACGTGTCTGGATAATAGCCAAATCGTTAGAGATTGTGCTACCAAACTGACGAACGCTATCCTGAGCCGCTGCGATTTGATCGATAGACTCTTGGATACTTGTTGAACTGCTGAAGTCAGCTGTCGCAATACCAAGACCAGAAGATGTGAATGTCACACCATCAGTAGTCAAAGAGCTAGAACCGTCTTCGTTAAGTACAGTTTCAAGGTTGTCACCATTCAGTAGGTTTGTCCCCCGGAAGTTGGCGTCACTAACAAGTTGGTCAATCTGGCTTCTGATCTCGTTAAAGTCTTCTGCTAGATTGGTTAGTGTTGCGTCACCAGCTCCAGAACCTGGAACAAACTGAAGTTCAGTACCACTGACTGATTGACCTTGGCCAATATCAACTGTTGCACCGCCTGCTGTGAACAATGAGAAATCGTTCAATACAGAAGTGTCGCCAGTAATGATAATGGAGTCTGTGTCGTCATCAAAAGATGCGCTTAGACCTTCAAGGTTACCACCAGAAACAGCTGCTTGGTTGATCGCGTCAACAAGGTCGTTGATGCTTGTAGAAGCAGTGTTGTCACCAGTGAATAGGTCCACAGTTGTGCCACCATCAACCTGTACGCTAAGTTCATCAGCAGTAGCTGTGAAACCAACGAATTCAGTCAGGTCATCCAGTGTTGTTTGTGCGTTAATTTCACTGCCGCTAGTCGTTAAACTAATGCTTAGTGAAGAACCAACAGTGAATGTTTGTGTGTTGATCGCCGCATCGTCCAAAAGACCGATATCACTTAGGAAATCGTTATTTGTTTCAGCTAGGATCAAACGTTCACCGTTTGTAGACACAATTTGCAATTGGCCGTTTGTTACAGAAGCAGAATAGTTACGATCATCTGCAGCAGCCTTATCGTTAATCTCGGCAACCAAACCGTTAAGAGTAGTTGTCGCTGTTAATGTAAAGGTATCTGCAGTGTCTTCACCAACCTGAATGCTGAACGCATCACCAGTTGCAACACCTGTGATGTTACCTTGAAGTTCTTCACCTGCGTCAAGTGCTTCAAGTTCTGAGCTGTCTGAAGTTGCAATAGCAGAGTTAGTAACGTTGTTAAGCTCTGTTTTTGCTTGATCAGCAAGAGAGTTTGCTTGTTCGATCAAATCAGTCAGTGCAGACACACCATTGTTGGCTTCCTCAATCGCACGAACAGATTGACCAATACCATCCAATAGGCGACCAAGGTCGCTTGCACGGTTGTTCAATGATTGTGCTGTGAAGAAGTTTTGTGGACCATCAAGGGCCGAGTTAACCGCTTTACCTGTAGCCAGGCGGTTTTGTGTACGGTCAATAAGGCTTTGAGTGTTTTGCAGTGTGAGAAGGTTAGTTCTCAGTGCGGACGTTAGAACAATATCACTAGTCATAGTGAATCTCCTTTCCTAGGGTTGTTTGCTCTTAAGCATTGGCCGGAATCCTCCCAGCCAGTTTTAATGATAATACACTATTTCTTAA
Source organism: Alphaproteobacteria bacterium (assembly GCA_030432775.1). Classification (GTDB taxonomy): domain Bacteria; phylum Pseudomonadota; class Alphaproteobacteria; order Micavibrionales; family Micavibrionaceae; genus JASMHE01. Next base: position 2,705 of record JAUILO010000103.1, on the reverse strand, counting down.
CAAATAGTAAAGACGAATTAAATCAATGCATTATGGGAATATGTGAAAGTGGCAAACTGCTGGAAAAATAGTGTTTTGCTTCGTTTTTCTTCGTCTTTTGTGTTAGTTTAATATGCAATATAGTGTTCAATATATGTCTGTTAAAACGATTTAAGAGTTATAAAAGTTTAATGATCTCCAAAAATTCAACACCGGATCAGGTGAAGCAAAAGCTTGTTGAATATATCACGAAGCACCATGAGGGCGATTATAATGGCGCCATTAAGGGGTATAAAGCTATTTTGAAGGCTGAGCCGCATAACCGGGCGGCTAAAATGTTTTATGGTGTCGCGCTGAACCAGAGCGGACAATCGGTCGCGGCGCTTAAATGTTTGAATGAAGTGTTACAATCCGCGCCTGATAGTGTTGATGTTCTTTATCATCTTGGTGTTGTTTTCCAGTCTTTGGGCCGTTTGGATGATGCATACTCAAATTTTACCAAAGCGCTGAGAATTAACCCGCAGAACGTTTCTGTATTGTCAGCGCGTGCAAAGGTGTTTTCCAGTCTTGGCAGGCATCAGGAAGGCTTAAATGACGCTGAAACTGCTATTTCTTTGAATTCGGGCTATGCAGAAGCTTATTTGCACAAAGGTATCTGTCTTTTTGGTATGGCGGAATATGAAAAAGCGGTGGAAAGTTATAAAGTCGCGCTGTCTATTCAGCCCAATAGTCCGGAAGCCTATAATAATATTGGTACAATCTATATGGCGCATGAAAAATATGAGGATGCGATTGTATGTTTTGATCAAGCTGTACAGCTTCGGCCTGATTATGGGTCGGCCCATAATAATCTGGGGGTGTGTCATTATCAGCTAAACCATTATGATCAAGCATTGTCCCATTTTGATTTATCGCTGAAATACAAACCGGGTGACGCTTCAACGCTAGGTAATCAGGCCGGTGTGTTAAGGCATGTGGGACGATTTGATGAAGCAAAACCGCTTTTTGAAAAAGCATTAAAGCTTAATCCGGCCTTATCGCATGTTCATAGTAATTATTTGATGTGTTTGCATTATATGGATGATGTGCCCCGTAAATTAATGTTTAAGGCGCATAAGGATTTTGACCGTAAATATGGCCGCCCATTAGCGCCTAAATCACCGATTAAGTTTCCGAATGTAAAAGATGAGGGGCGGCCTTTGCGTGTGGGAATGGTTTCGGCAAATTTTAGCCGTCATCCGGTTGGTTATATGATTTTACCTGCGCTTGACCATATGGATAAGGATCAAGTGCATTTTTACGGTTATTCGGATTTGAAAGTCGGGAAGAATGATGATTTTACCGCCCGCATTCAGGAGAATTGTCAAAGCTGGGTTAAAACCTTGGGGATGAATGATGACGAGCTATATGACCAGATACGGCGCGACGAGATTGATATTTTGCTAGATCTAACCGGCCATGCCGAAGGTGGAGGCCGTTTATTGGTATTTGCAAGGCGCGCAGCGCCGGTGCAGGTCGAATGGATTGGCGGTTTGTTTGATACATCCGGGATGAAGGAAATGGACTGGATTATTGGTGATCAGATTGAAATCCCCGAAGGTGATGATGAATGGTACACCGAGCGGGTTTACCGGATGCCAGATGATTATATCTGTTATGAACCGCCACATTACGCACCTGATGTTACAAGCCTCCCTGCGCTGGAAAACGGCTATGTTACTTTCGGTAACTTGAATAACCCGTCTAAGACCAATGATTATTCATTGCGGCTTTGGGCGGATGTTCTTGCCGCTGTGCCGGGCAGCAAGCTGTTATCAAGTGGCAAGGCCTATAAGCATCAGGTCATGCGCGATAGATTCTATAAAATATTCGAGGAAAAGGGGCTTGATAAAGACAGGCTTATTTTTGAACAAGGAGCGGGGCATATTGATTTTATCGGTACGTATAACCGGATTGATATTGCGCTGGATCCATATCCGTATTCCGGCGGTTTAACCACATGTGAGGCCTTATGGATGGGCGTTCCTGTTGTGGCGCTGCCGGGGCCGACTTTTGCGGGCAAGCATGCGGCAACCCATCTTTATCATTCCGGTTTTGGTGAGTGGATAGCGGCGGATGCGCAAGCCTATGTTGAGATGGCAAGGAGATGGGGAAATAATCTGGACGGTTTATCGGATCTGCGTATGAATTTGCGCGAAAGAGTTGCAGTATCACCGCTGGTGAACGGGGCGCTATTTGCCGATAATTTGCACAAGGCTTTCATATCAATGTGGCAAGACTGGCTATCGACCAGCGAATAATAGTCTACTCAATCCGTACGATACAAACATAGAGGCAGCACATATACATGGCTACCTCTATGTTTGAATGCATTTGTTAAAAATATGTGCCGGAGATAGAGTTTCTCTCTCGCCAGAAACAGATCACTCTAAGCATTCTGCAATCTCCGGCACATCTGCTTCAGATATCATCCTGACGTCTGAAGGTTATCAGCGATGATAATTACCGTAGTCTCAATAACTCTTGAGTTAGCTCATCGACTGTTGCCACCACTCTGGAGTTGGCTGAGAAGGTTCTCTGGCTCACGATAAGTCTTGCAAATTCATCCGCAAGGTCAACGTTTGAGCCTTCAATCGTGGATGGTTCAAAGAACCCGGCACCACCGGCGCCTGCTTCACGAAGGTTTTCCTCACCAGACCCTTCTGTCTCGGAATAGGCTGTACCTG
>JAUILO010000102.1 GCA_030432775.1 Alphaproteobacteria bacterium | reverse complement strand
TTCTGTGGCCTGTTATGAACAAGGCGGCACTGTTGCGGTGAGTAATACGCTTGCCATGCAGCGCGGACAAGCCGAACACCTTATGCCGATGATAGAGCGTATTATGTCACAGGCAGGCTGGAGTTATAATGATATAGATATGCTTGCCGTTACAAAGGGTCCTGGTGCGTTTACAGGCGTTCGTATTGGTATGGCAACTGCGCAGGGACTTGCGATGTCTCTGGCGGTTCCTGTGGCCGGTGTGTGTACATTGGATGTGATGGCGTTCAAATTTTTTCAGGAGCATAGTTTAAAGCCGGATCAGAGACTTTTGGTTTTGATTGAAACCAAAAGGAAGGATTTTTATTATGCCGCTTATGATCATAACCAAAAGCAAATTATAAAACCTGCTTCTGCGCTGTCTGATGAAATTGTCTCTGATGTGGGTGGGGGCATTATAATTGGCGATGCCGCACAGCGTTTTATTGATACGCTGGACGGTGATTCTGCGGGGTTATATGAACATCACAGCGGTATAGATGTGCTTGATCCGCTTTGCGTGGCAAAGGTCGCAAGCGTGCTTCATGAGACGAATTCAAAAGCCAATACACTTGAAAACCTTCAGCCCGTATATTTGCGCGGCGCAGATGTGAGCGCGCCAAAGAAAAGGCAAAGAAAGCTCGATTTATCCAAGGTTTATTCCGAATAGTTGTAAAGAGACACGTTTTACTTGTATACTTAAAGAAGTTCTATTGTTGAACATGTATAAATATACAAAACCATGACGGCCGAGAATATAGTTATCGGCAATGAAGGGCGCTCTTTATGACTGATAAACCATCCCGCACGGATCTACTTTCATTTACAACAGATATAGTATCTTCGCATCTGGCTAACAATCAGGTTGCCAGTAATGATATTCCGGATTTGATCCAGAAGGTTTATAAGACTTTGATGAATGTTGAGCATGGTGATGCCATGTCTATTCGTGAACGTCCGCAGCCAGCCGTTCCAATTAAAAAGTCGGTAATGCCGGATTATATTATCTGTCTTGAAGATGGCAAGAAGCTGAAGATGTTAAAACGCCATTTAAACACGGCATTTGGCATGAGTCCGGAAGAATATCGCGAACGTTGGGGCTTGCCACATGATTATCCAATGGTTGCGCCCAATTACGCAAAACAGCGTAGTGCGCTTGCCAAAGAGATTGGCCTTGGTAAGAACGCTCGTGATAGTTGACCGTCCAATAGCCAGTTACTCCATAGTCAGTTAGTCAAGAGCCAGTTAATTGCTCAGCTCTTCACCGCGCTTTTTCGCCGCCCGAATAGCTTCGGTCATTAAATTCTGCATTTTGTTTTCACCCATCAATACATTAAGTGCAGCTTCGGTTGTACCGCCGGGGCTTGTTACGTTTTGGCGTAATGTTCCCGCTGGCGTGCCATCCATATCTTCGGCGAGATAAGCACTGCCGATAACGGTTTGGCGTGCTAAGGTGCAAGAAAGCTTTTCGGATAATCCGGCTTTTACACCGGCTTCGGTCATCGCTTCGATTAACAGGAATACATAAGCAGGGCCGCTGCCGGATACTGCAGTGACCGCATCCATTAATGCTTCGTCTTCTATGGTTTCGACCTTGCCTGTAACGCGTAAAAGCTCTGCGGCGCTTTTCTTTTGCTCGGCGCTGGTTTGGTCATTGGCCACCATAACACTCATGCCTTCGCCAATGGCGGCTGGTGTGTTAGGCATTACCCTTATGATGGGTTGCTGTGCGCCGAACTTGTCTTGAAAGCTTTGAATGGTTTTTCCGGCTGCGATCGAGATTACAAGGGTGTTGCTCGGCAGCACCGGAGCAAGCTGGTTGCAAACTTCATCCATAATTTGCGGTTTGACGGCCAGTATGACAACATTGGGTGAGTTTGGTGAAAACTCGGCGTCTTCGATTTCTTTGTAATGCTCAATCATAACATGACTGTCATCACTATCCAGATGCAGGGTTTGCATGGGGTCAATGATTTTCAAAGAACGGATAATGTTTTTGCGTATCCATGACTGTGCCATGGCGCTACCCATTTTTCCGCAACCTATAAGCGCAATATTCAAGGTCATGAAAGCCCTTTCTGGTGAATAGATTTATACCGCATGAACGGTTTGGAAATTTTGATCGTGCCAGATCTATATATGGTCAATTATGCCTGCTATGTCTGATAATTTATGCTGGCGATCTTAAGCTTGGCCAATATTGCCTGACAATGCAAGGAACAGGACATCATCGTTAATCGGTGTTGATGTGCCAAGCATAGAGAAAATATCATAATGGCGTTCACATTCGGCCAAGGCGATATCAACAAGATCATTTAGCTGAGTTGTGCCTGATTCGTTGTCTTGATGACGGAATAGCATTGTGTAACGAAAGCGCGGTGTCATCGGTTTTCCAGACATTTCGAAATGACCAAGCCATAGCTGTTCATTAATGCTTTGGAACGCCTGACAGGCTTCATCACTACGGTTTTGGGGGATGGCAACATCACAAAGACATGAGAACTGCAAGGCGCCAAATTCTTTTTGCCAGATAAAAATCATTGTGTAATGGCATTTTTCACCGCTGACATGCACAACAAGTTCGTCATTTGCAGAACGGTCATAATCCCAGTCATAACCAAGAAATATGTCCTCGACACTATCGAGGGGGTTGGCTATTACATCGGTATTATGTTGTGCTTTCATCATAACTATTTCTTCTTCGTCGTTATTTTGTTTTAGATGTTTTTGTGCTGCGATTCTTCGCTGCATTTTTCTTTGGTGCTGCTTTGTTTTTTGCGCCGGTCTCAGCCAGGGCATCCAGCTTTGCTTCTATTTCATCAAGGCGGGAGCGTAACTCGTTAATTTGGGCTTGCGCCTGATCCAGATCCTCACGCGGAACTAAGTCCATACGTGCGGCAAATTCTTCGAAACGGGCTTTGACATCATCGCGTATCTGTTGTTGCATAGCACTTATCACGTTTACAGCGCCGCCAGCTACGCGCGCAACATCGTCAAGCACCTTAAAATCCGGTGTGAATTTTTTATCTTTAAAATCATTCATATTTTTATGTCCGTATAAGCTTTTGTCAGTATCAGGAGTCTTTCAGTTGTTCAAGATTCAATAATGTTTTAAAACGTTTTCTTTGTGGGGAAACATGATTACACTAATGACATGAATGGATTTTAATGTCTGAATGCGTTGGTTATAAAGACGTGAGAGATAGTTAGATAAAAGGAAGAAGAAATATGATTATTGTCACTGGCGGCGCTGGATTTATCGGGTCTAATCTTGTCGCAGGATTGGAAGAAAACGGCCATAGGGACATCGTAGTTTGTGACCGTTTTGGTACAGATGACAAATGGCGCAACATCTCTAAGCGCGAATTGCGCGATATTGTCGCACCGGAGAAGTTATTCGAATATCTGGATGATCATGTCGAAGAACTTGATGCAATATTCCACATGGGCGCGATTTCAGCCACGACAGAGCGCGATGTTGATTTAATTGTTGAAAATAATGTGTTGTTAACACGTCAGTTATGGAAGTGGTGCGCCAAGCATAACAAACGTTTGATTTATGCGTCGTCTGCGGCAACCTATGGTGATGGCTCGCACGGTTTTGATGATGATGACCAGCCAGAAGCGCTGGCAAAGTTACATCCTTTAAATGCATATGGTTGGTCAAAGCATGTCATTGATCGCCGCGTTAGCAGGCTTATTCATGATAATTCTGCAGTGACCGAAGAGTTGATACCGCCGCAATGGGCCGGACTGAAATTCTTTAACGTATACGGGCCAAACGAATATCATAAAGAAGATCAAATGAGTGTGTGTTGCAAATTATATCCGCAGGTCATTGCCGGGGCAGCAGCACGACTTTTCAAATCGCACCATCCTGATTACGGCGATGGCGGGCAGCTTCGTGATTTTGTTTATGTGAAGGACTGTGTATCGGTCATGTTATGGCTGTATGAAAATCCGGAAGTATCCGGATTGTTTAATGTGGGTACTGGCAAGGCGCGGAGCTTTGCCGATCTTGCCAAGGCTGTCTTTACCGCTGCTGAGCTGGAGCCGAAAATAAATTATATGGATATGCCCGAAGCATTGCAGGGGAAATATCAATATTTTACCGAGGCCAAGGTTGATAAACTTCGTGCGCATGGTTATGAACAGCCCTTTACCGAACTGGAGGACGGTATAAAGGATTATATTGAATACTATATGTCCAAAGAAGATCAATATCGATAGGTTGTTACCAGCTTGGATTACTACATTGAACTGACGTTAGGTTAAAAGAACATCATGGCATTAGAGTTTCCGCAAATAGACCCCGTAGCAATATCTCTGGGGCCGCTTGATGTGCGCTGGTACGCGCTGGCATATCTTGCTGGTTTTTTACTGGGGTGGCGGTATATTGTCTATTTGATTAATGGCAATGGTTATGATCGTCTTGAACGGCCGATAAAGCCTGATGCCGTGGATGATTTTTTGCCGTGGTCTATATTGGGTGTCGTTCTTGGCGGACGGATTGGTTATATCCTGTTTTATCAATTCGAATTTTATGCGCAATATCCTATGGAGATCATTAAGGTCTGGCATGGAGGCATGTCCTTTCATGGCGGGGCGGGCGGGGCTATTGTTGCCATGGTTTTATATTCCAGATTTAAAAACATTCCCTTGCTAAAATTCAGTGATCTGTTTTGTTGTGCTGTACCGCTGGGGCTATTTTTTGGCCGTATTGCCAATTTTATCAATGGCGAGTTATTCGGACGAGTTAGCCCGGCGAGATGGGCTATGGTGTTTCCTGATGGCGGGCCGCTGCCGCGCCACCCGAGCCAACTTTACGAAGCAGCTCTAGAAGGGGTGCTGCTGTTTGTTGTGCTGTTTATGTTGGTGCGCCGCGAATTTATCCGTAATCATGCCGGTATTATATCCGGTGTATTTCTGGTCGGTTATGGTGCGTCGCGCTTTATTGTTGAATTTTTCCGTGAACCTGATGTCGAGATTGGCTACATCATGGATATGTTTACCATGGGGCAGTCATTATGTGTGCCGATGATGATTGCAGGGTTCTATCTTGTTTATTATGCAATATGGGTGCAAAAGCCGGATCGCCCGCTGGATAGTGTGCCGGCGGAATAGCGCAAAGTCATGTATCGCTAGAGGCAGGGTAAGAGTAAAACCAGAAGGCAAAGCGATAGGTAGAGCGACAGAGAAAGTTGTAGGGTAAAGCTATAGGGCAATGACAGATCTGAAGGAAATCATATGTAATCATATTCATTTAAATGGGCCAATGGATATTGGTACATATATGAATTTTGCGCTGGGACATCCGGAATACGGCTATTACATGACGCGTGACCCGCTGGGCAAGGAAGGTGATTTTACAACCGCGCCGGAGGTCAGCCAGATGTTTGGCGAGCTTATTGGCGCATGGCTGGCTGATATGTGGATGCAAAGCAAGGTTGATAGCAGCTTTTTATTGACCGAGTTTGGCCCGGGTCGCGGCACGTTGATGGCAGATATTATGCGTATAGCAAAACAGATTCCCGCATTTGAAGCCGCGTCTTCCATTCATATGGTCGAGACAAGTCCGGTTTTGCGTCAGAAACAAAAACAGAGCCTGTCCGGTTATGAATGCAATTGGCATGATGATTTATCAACCTTGCCTACAGGTGTGCCATTATTTTTTATCGCGAACGAGTTTCTAGATGCTCTTCCAGTACGGCAGTATCAGAAAGCAAATGATAATTGGCATGAGCGTTTAATCGGGATAGATGATAATGGGGCACTTGATTTTGGTCTTAGTGGCACACTTGCCGTTGATAATATTCCTGAGTTTGTCGCAGGCAAACCCAATGGCAGTATTTATGAGGCCGCACCAGCCCGCGAACAATTTTTAAACACGCTGATGTTACGTATTAAAGAACAAGGCGGCTGTGGTTTGTTTATTGATTACGGTTATACGATGGATCGCGACGGTGACACGTTGCAGGCTATACAAAATCACCAAAAATGCGATTTTCTTCATGAGCCCGGGCAAGCGGATTTGACGGCGCATGTCGATTTTTCCATGATTGAGCGCTGTGCGGCTGATGCAAGGATAAACCATGCTGGTGCCGCGTTTCAGGGCGCGTTTTTATTACAGCTAGGCTTGCAGCAACGCGCACAGATGTTAAAGGCACAAGCCAGTGAACAGCAAGCCAAGGATATTGATACAGCTTTGCACCGTTTAACAGCGGAGACGCAGATGGGGACGTTATTCAAGGTGAGCGCAATATGGTCTTTTCCCGATATTGTTCCGGCGGGGTTTTAAATGAACACATCGTCTATCGTTACGCCGCCTTTTATTGATTGCGCCGGATTGCCGGCGGATAAAATATCCCATGGCTTCTTCGGCTGTATTGGCGGGGTTAGCGAGGGAGTGTATCGCTCGCTTAATGTTGATTTGCGCAGGAATGATGATCCGCAAGCCGTGCGAGAAAACCGCCAGCGTATTTTACAGGCGCTTGATTGTTCTTCTATATGTGATGATTTATTATTGGTACGGCAGGTGCATGGTACGCGCTGTGTCGTTTTTTCGGATTCGCCTGTGGACGGGGTTGAGGATGAAGATATTATTGATCCACTGGTCGATTTATTGACGATAGAAGCGGACGCAATGGTCACAAAAATTCCGCATCTTGCTTTATGTATGATGACAGCAGATTGCGCGCCGGTTTTGTTTTACGCAAAAGATGAAGATGGCAATCCGGTGGCCGGTGCAGCGCATGCCGGATGGCGCGGGGCTGTGAACGGTGTATTGGAACAAACAATCAAAACCATGCTGGCCTGTGGGGTGACGCGACGACAGAATATAATTGCTATTCCTGGGCCAATGATTGGGTTCCGGTCTTATGAGGTGTCCGCAGATTTTACAGCACCGTTTTTGGCACAAGACCCTGAAAATGGAATCCTGTTTGCGCCTTCGCGGAACGAAGGGCATTTTATGTTCGATTTTCCACGTTATATCGAGAATGTTTTACGAGATTCAAATGTTCAAATTGGTTATACGCAGCGTAAAGATACTTATGGACGAAAAGATGATGGCAATGAATATTTCAGTTACAGACGCTCTGTTCATTTTCAGCAGCCAGATTGCGGCAGGCAAGCTAGTGTAATTGTCATTCGTTAGATAAAATATTTGTTATAATTGTATTGATTTCTTCGTGTGGTTTTTTAATATCCGATTAGTTCATAGTACCCGGTACCGAAATTAACAGTAAAGTGCATCTTTATGCGCCCAATGAGACAAGTGTAGTAAATCAATGAAACTAATTGCTGGAAATTCCAATCGTCCCCTGGCTGAAGCTGTCGCAAATTATCTAGAAGTCCCGCTGACCAAGGCTGCGGTTAGACGTTTTGCCGATATGGAAGTCTTTACCGAGATTTTAGAAAATGTACGAGGGCAGGATGTTTTTGTTATTCAATCTACATCTTATCCGGCAAATGATAATTTGATGGAATTGCTGATCACGATTGATGCGTTACGGCGCGGCTCGGCAAGACGTATTACAGCCGTTATTCCATATTTTGGTTATGCAAGACAAGACCGTAAAACGGGTGGTAGAACACCAATCTCTGCCAAGCTTGTGGCAAACCTTATTACATCTGCCGGTGTTGACCGCGTGTTGACCATGGAGCTTCACGCGGGTCAAATTCAGGGCTTTTTCGATATTCCGGTTGATAATCTGATTATGGGGCCGGTTTTTGTCCCAGATATTGAGAAAAAATTCGCTGGTAAGGATATTATGATGATCTCGCCTGATGTTGGCGGCGTTGTTCGTGCCCGTGCGCTGGCTAAGCGTTTGAATTGTGGCCTTGCGATTATTGATAAACGCCGTGAAAAAGCCGGGGTATCCGAAGTGATGAATGTTATTGGTAAGGTTGACGGCAAAATCTGTTTCCTTGTTGATGATATTGTGGATTCAGGTGGTACGCTTTGTAATGCGGCTGTAGCGCTGAAGGAAAAGGGTGCGAAGGAAGTTCACGCTTATGCCGTTCATGGTGTATTATCCGGGGGGGCTGTGGCACGTATTTCTTCTTCACAGCTTGAGAGCATGGTTATTACAGATAGTATTGCGGCAACCGAGGCTGTTGAAAATGCAGCCGTTGTTGAACAACTAACCATCGCGCCGTTACTGGGTGAGGCTATTCGCCGTATTGCTGAAGAACGTTCGATTTCCGCACTATTTAAATAGGGTATATCAGCGGTTTGAAGCGCTGTAATTTCTATTGTAATTTCTATACAGTAGCGTTGATGTAAACTCTGCGAGTCAAAATATAGGAAAATAAGTGCGTTTGAGTGCATTTATTCCTTGAATTTTGGTCGGTTTTCTGTTTTTTTTCAAGCTCTTGTAAAAGGCCAGCACCCCTGGAGGCTGGTATTGTAGTTATTAAGGAGAATTAAAATGGCTAATAAATATGCATTTACTGCGGAATTACGCGAACAGGCTGGTAAGGGGGCCTCCCGCGCATTTCGTCGCGACGGAAAGGTTCCAGCTGTCATTTATGGTGACAACAAAGAACCTGTTACTATTACACTGCCTGCCAAGGAACTTGGTCTGGAGTACAGAAAAGGTATTATGTTCACAACCTTATGTGACGTGACAATCGGTAAAGACACACACACAGTGCTTGCACGTGATGTTCAGTTGCACCCGGTGACCGATAATGTACTTCACGTAGATTTCTTGCGTGTGACACCTAAAACGAAGATTGTTGTCAGTGTACCAGTACAATTCATCAACGAAGAAGCATCACCTGCGTTCCAGAACAAAGGTAACTTGAATGTTGCACGTTACGAGCTTGAACTTGCTTGTGCGGCGACTGCGATGCCTGATTTCGTTGAAGTTGATCTGACACCATATGATATTGGTGATTCAATCAAACTGAGCGACATTACATTGCCAGAGAATACAAAGTCAGCGATTGATCGTGATCTTACGATTGCTACAATCACCGCACCGAAGACTATCGAAGAAGAAGAAGCTGAAGAAGAAGCAGCAGATGCAGCGATTGCAGCATCTGAAGCGGGCGATGATGCTGAAGGCGAAGCTGGTGAAGCTGAAGCCGAAGCTTCCGAAGAATAAGATTTGTATTACGGCTTCTTGTCCCTTAAATGCAGG
>JAUILO010000101.1 GCA_030432775.1 Alphaproteobacteria bacterium | reverse complement strand
GCAAATTCTGCTCGCTGCTATCTTGTATCGCCTGCGCAGATTGTTCTTGCGTGCTATCGGTCGATGCATCTGTGTTATCTGATGTTGATACCGATGATGATGTTGTGGCCACTTGTGACACGGCAGGCACAGAGACCGTCTTAACAGTCGTGATTTTCGGCCTTGAAGTTAAACTTCCCATGCGTAATCTCCTTTACGGTTGAATGATGAGGTATTGATTTTTCTTAGATGTTTATATAGCTGCCACGGCGTGACAACCCGCATGGCGTGATAACCCAGAATGCGTTTTACGGCCTCGACACAGGTAAACATCATAAAAGGTGCCGGTTTACACTTGATACGTTGTACTGGCGCCTCGATCACTTTATGGCCTCTGCCACGCAACCATGCCGGCATATCAAAATCACTGGATACATTATGATGAACTGCAATATCAGTATGTTGTAACATCGGATCTACGCTGCACCATTTATGTCCGTCATGTAACAAGACTGAGCAATGCCTAAAACCCGGCTTTAATAATTTTAACCATGATAAATCCGCATGACCGCTAAACACGACCCAGGCCCTTAAATTTTCTGTTGTTTGATTCATGATGTCGCTGCTCATTCTGCTGCCTCCATATCGTTAAAGAATGGCCATTGGGAAGGAGTAATAATCCCCTTCTTTTCCAGGACCGGTTGTAATTTCTCGATTGCCTGCGCCCATAGAAGCGATGCGCGTGCTTCTTTAGCACGGCTTAAATCAGGCGCTAACAAACGTCGCCCGTAATGGCGAAGCACCAATAAATGTTCCCAGAGCAAGCGGCGCTGGCGATATAAACGCTCGACAATTTTAAGGATATCAATCGGCTCGCATGGACGCGGAACAGCGCCCAAACCAGCCACTGAGCGCGCGCCTTCATTTTTGGCCGCCTGCGCCTGAATAAACCAAAACCATGCCTCTTCCACAGAATCAAATGGAACTGTTTTCACGTTGCCGGACGGTTTTGGATTGTAATCTTGTTTTATTCCCATTTTTTACACTCTTTATTCTTTGTCTTTTATACTATATATTCACCTAATGTTCTACTTATGTTCTATTTATGTTTTAAAAAATCGACACTGTCAACCTAAAATAGGTATTTTTTCCTATTTACGCTTTTGGCAAAGCATGGGATTATTGTCCTATGTTTGATCACACAACGATTTGGAAATGCATCGACCGGCTCGCACAAGAGCATGGTTACTCCCCATCCGGCCTTGCGCAAAAGGCCGGACTGGACTCAACCACCTTTAACAAAAGCAAGCGCACCGCCAAAAATGGAAAACAGCGCTGGCCATCAACAGAAAGCATTGCAAAAATACTTTCCGTTACTGCCACACCAATGAGCGATTTTCTGGATCTTGGTAAAGACAAAGTACAAACCACCTCCAATACCGGCAAAGAAAGTTTTCCGGTTATTACTTTTTCAAAAGTGATGACAGGCGAATATTTCAGCGCCACAGGAACCCCGAAAGAAGCAAAATGGGAAGAAATACTTATTCCCTTCAGCTCTGACGGGCTGGAAGATCAGGCAAAGGATTGTATGATCTATACCATTCATATGGATACGACATCTTATGAACCGGCCTACCGCGAAGATGATGTTCTCGTCATTGCCACAGGCACGCATATCCATGAAAATGATCGTGTTTTGATTAAAACCGCCGATCAAGGCTATCTCATTGCTCAGATACAAGATATGGACAGACGCAGTATCGATATTCTGGATTTAAATGGCGACACACAAACACAAACGGTACCCCGCACTATACCCCGCAGCGAGATTTCATGGATCGCCAACATTCTCTGGGCAGGGCAATAGCCCCGCTATCAAAATGAACAATAGAGTTTTTTTGCAATGTTATTTTGACAAAAACAAAAAGGAATATTATCCTAATCGCTATGGATAATACGGAAGGGTTGCACCTACGGTATGATGGCCCCATACCAAAACAGTTCGCCAAGACGACCTCAAAAACCGAGATAGAGCGCGCTATTAGGCAATATGGAGGCATCATAAATAGCCAGCGCAAATTGGCGCGCGACGCGAAAGACCATACAAAGCTCAATCAATATGCCCGCCGGATATTTGACCTATACCGGTATAAGAATTGCCACTTTTCTGCTTGAAACGATTTTGATACAGTGCGCATATATTGTCGGATATAGATATAAAAGCGCAAAAAGCCAAAGTTACAAAAAGCCAAGTTACAAAAAGGAAGAGTCATGAGTTCTGATATCGCCAAACAATCTGCTAAAATATTACTGGATACCCAATCGGTGTTATTTAACTCCAAAGACCCGTTCACATTCACATCAGGTCGTAGAAGCCCTGTATATACAGATTGCCGCCGCCTAATTGCGTTCCCAAAGGAACGCACCATCTTGATGGATCATGCCGCCCAGATGATCAAAGAAAATTGCGGTGAGCTAGATTATATCGCAGGCGGAGAAACAGCAGGAATTCCATATGCAGCCTTCATTTCCGATCGCCTTGATAAACCCATGCTTTACGTGCGTAAAAAACCAAAAGGCTTTGGCCGGATGGCGCAAATCGAGGGACATATCGAAGAAGGCACGACGCCTAACGTGATTTTGGTCGAAGATCTGCAAACAGATGGCGGCAGCAAAAAAGTATTTATTGATGTTCTTCGCGATGCCGGCGCAAATGTTAACCATGCTTTTGTTGTATTTCATTACGGAATATTCCCTGCCAGTGAACAAAATATGAAAGAACTTGGTATCACACTGCATGCGCTAACCACATGGTGGGACGTTCTGGCGGTGGCGAAGGAAGAACAGTATTTTGACACAGAGACACTTGATGCTGTCGAACGATTCCTGAATGACCCTGAAGGCTGGGAAGCAGATTTTCTAAAACAATCCAGCAATGGCTAAACGTGCTTCGCTACACGCATAAACCATAGGAAAAATATGGCAAGTAGCGTATAATACTCAATGCACCACAAGCTATAACAAGATGGTTACTCTAGATTATTATGATCGATACACCTTCAAAAATACATTTCCATGCTGGTAAATCCAGTAACTCGCAAGGTTCGCTTGCCGAGCTTGAGAAAATCTATGGCCAAAGCACGCCCGAGGAATGTGATGTTATTGTTGCGCTTGGCGGTGATGGTACATTGCTGCGAGCGCTGCACCGTTATCATGGGCTGGAAAAGCCATTTTACGGCATGAATTTAGGATCGGTCGGTTTTTTGCTTAACCCCTATAAGCCGGAGAACCTGCTTGAGCGCCTTGCACAAACACAGGAAGTCAGGCTGCATCCGCTGCGCATGACCGCGACAACAATCAACGACAAACAAATTGAAAACATCGCCTTTAACGAGGTTGCCCTTTTGCGCCAACGCCATTTTGCTGCAAAGGTTTCAATTGATATCGATAATGTAACACGTATGGAAGAGCTGATTTGCGACGGCGTACTTGTTTCAACAGCTGCGGGCAGCACGGCATACAACTTTTCTGCGCATGGCCCTATTTTACCGCTATCATCGGGCCTGTTGGCATTAACACCAATTAGCGCCTTTCGCCCGCGCAGATGGCGCGGGGCATTGTTACCACACCATGTTGATGTCACATTCAATATTCATGATAGCGATGATCGCCTTGTCAGCGCCACAGCAGATTTCCATGAAGTGCGTGATGTCAAAACAGTCGAGATACATGAATCACGTAGCATTTACGTATCATTATTATCTGATCCGGATAATAAATTTGAAGAACGCGTTTTAAAAGAACAGTTCCTGCCCTAAACAATTCCGCTAAACCAGTCACTATCCCCGCAACGACATTCTGTCCCGCGCGGGCATAAGTAGAGAACAGGCACCAGAACAATACACGCTGGTTTAGGCAGCTTCCATATCGATGATGTAATCTTCGATAACCGGATTAGCCAAAAGCTTTTCGCACATATCAATGATGTCGCTTTCCGATGTACCGTCAGCCAGATCAAGCTCAATGACTTTGCCTTGGCGAACATTATCGATGCCATCAAAACCAAGACTACCCAATGCATGCTGAATGGCTTTACCTTGTGGATCAAGAACACCTTGTTTTAATGTTACGCGCACAGTTACTTTCATCGTTAAGTTTCCTCTGTTTTAGTATTTTTGTCTAAATATACGTGTCTAAAGATTATACTTTTCTCGGCTTTGACTTTGGTCTTTTCAGCTCGCGCAGGCGGCGCTCTTTTGCGAGTTCGTTTTCGATCTCTTCAAGACCGGCCGCTAGCTGCTCATTAATACCACCGCCATCAATAATGCCACCATGTGGCAACAAACCCAGGCGCTGCGCCACTTGCTGATATGCTTCTGCCAAACCGCCAAGATCTTGTCTAAAGCGGTCTTTATCCATTTTCTCGTTGGTTTTTGCATCCCAAAGACGACAATTATCCGGAGAAACTTCATCAGCCAGCATAAGATATAGCTCGCCATATTCGCCCCAGATACGTCCGAATTCCAATTTAAAATCAACAAGACGCAAACCGATACCGGCGAATAAACCATTTAAATAGTCATTCACACGGAAAGACATGCCAACGATTTCCTCAAGCTCATACGGGTCTGACCAACCAAAGGTAACGATATGGTTTTCGTTCACCATCGGGTCACCCAGTTCATCTTTTTTGTAATAAAATTCGACAATAGGCTGTGGCAGTACTGTTCCCTCTTTTAAGCCCAAACGCTTACAAAGAGAACCCGCCGCGATATTACGAATAACAACCTCGATCGGGATAATATCAACTTCGCGAACAAGCTGTTCACGCATGTTCAGGGATTTCATGAAATGCGTTGGAATACCAATAGCTTCTAGCTGCGTCATTAAATGGGCGGAAATACGGTTATTCAAAACACCTTTGCCGGAAATCAAAGCATGCTTTTCCGCATTAAACGCCGTCGCGTCGTCTTTAAAATACTGAATTAGGGTTCCTGGCTCTGGGCCTTCATAAATTGTTTTGGCTTTACCATCATAAATGACCTTACGCTTTGACATGATATCGTATATTCCTTGCGCTATGTTTTTGACCGATAAGTTTATATAAGCATGGATTTCCTTTGAATCCAATGATACATAAACTATATAGTAAAATTAATTCATGCCTATTTTTACGCATGAATTTTATTTCAACAGGATCTTATATAGAGGAACCAAATAATGTCCAGCTTTGATGACCGTAAAGACGCCTTTGAAAGCAAGTTTGCACATGATGAAGAACTCGCATTTAAAGTTGAAGCGCGCACAATTAAACTTTTTGGATTATGGGCTGCAGAACAACTTGGCTTGTTTGATGCCGATGCCGACACATACGCAAAAGAAGTTGTCGCTGCGAATCTTGAAGAACCGGGCTTTGATGACGTCAAAAGAAAAGTCGTCCCTGATTTCGAAGCAAAGAACCTGGATATTTCTGAACACACCATCGATATGAAGTTACAGAAATACACAGAAATCGCTTACGCGCAGATTAAAGAGCAATCCTAAATCTATTTAAAAGCGTAACCGGCATAACCGTGCCGAACACATAAATACCCATTAAAATGCGGCGCCAAAATACATTTGGCGCTGTTTTTATTTGACATCGGCACCCTTTTTACAACCTAAAGACACCGCTTAGCATGCTGTTTTTACATGTAAAATTACAATCATAACGCGTATTTGTCGATTTTTATGCTTGAATAAATTGCTGCGAAAATCTGAAAAACGTTGTGCAATAATGACTTTGGAATAAGCTTGGGGAATAAGCTTGTATTTTTTGAAATAATATTTCAAGGCTGGCACGTAGTCGAAAAATACCCCGCTGTCCTTGCGGAGCGGGGCATTTTTATGCATTCCCTTGTTCAACTCGCTGGCCATAATTTTTATTAACGTAATGGGACAAACGGAGATATTTTTATCTCCAGATCCGCATCACTGTATTTTTAGTTACGAGCATATTAGGATTATTAGATGAATAAAAAATGATTTGCAAGATAAAAAATTGCTCAGAAGTCATTATTTTATCTACTTTATTGCTAATTTGTAAAAATATACGAATAAGTTCAGATTTTCTGAGCTTCCCAAATTTATATTACCTGATACAATCCAAGACAGAATCTTCCAAAATTTAAGAGTATAAGAATCGTTATGAAAGTCGCATTAATCGTATTCCCTGGCACAAACAGAGAAAAAGATATGGCTATGGCTATATCATCCGTTACCGGTACACAGCCTGATTTAATTTGGCACAAAGAAAAGGATATCGGTTCACCTGATTTAATTGTATTGCCCGGCGGATTTTCTTATGGCGATTATTTGCGATGCGGCGCGATGGCTGCACACTCCCCTATTATGAAAGAAGTTATTGCACAGGCCAATAAAGGCACGCGTGTCTTTGGCGTATGTAACGGCTTCCAGATTTTGATTGAAACACAGCTATTACCCGGCGCTTTATTGCGCAATAAAACACTGAAATTTATCTGTAAACAGGTTCACCTGCGCGCAGAAACAAATAGCGCACCTTTTACCAGCAAGCTGGAACTTGGCGAGATCATTACAGTGCCTGTGGCCCATGGCGATGGTAATTACTTTGCGAATGATAACATTCTCAAAGGCCTTTATGATGATGACTCTATCGCATTTAGATATTGTGATGAATTCGGGCTGCTGAGCGAAGAGGCAAACCCGAACGGATCAACAGACCATATCGCGGGCATCTATAACAAAAGCAAAACTATTTTGGGTATGATGCCTCACCCTGAAAACGCGACACAGCCGCATCAGGGTAACCTATCGGGAACGCAGCTATTCAAAGGTATACTTGAAACACTGAGCTAGCAAATCGGCTGTACAAAATGAACAAAGATCAAATTACACTGAATTTGCCGTCATTACTTGTTCGTGATTCCTATATACAGGCGCTCAAAGAAGGGTTTTACCGAGGCGCACAGCCCATTAAAACCGCAGACGAGATCATAGAAATTGAAAATAATTACGAGAACTACATTGCATCTCTCAATAAACCGATCACCGGCATGATCTCTGCGCCCGATGGGCACCAATTTCCTGCGGCGCCATATGAGACGTTATGGATGTCCGAAGGAGAGACATTTATTGGGGAATATTCATTCCGGCACAGCCTGACTGATTTTCTGATGAATGTTGGCGGCCATATCGGTTATGGCATACGTCCATCACATCAAGGCATGGGCTACGCTACTTATGGGATGACATTGTTAATCAAGCGGGCACGCGACATGAATATTGATAGATTGCTGCTGACCTGTGCAGAAGATAACCCGGCATCGGAAAAAGTTATTGTGAAAAGCGGCGGAATCTTTGAAAATCTAGAAACAAACACATATGGGCATGGACCTGTGAAAAGATTTTGGATACAAACCAACACATAATCGACCAGACGTAAATTTGTACATAAAGCGACCCTAAAGGAAAACACAGAGCGATGAGCAATCTAGCACAAGAACAAAACCAGACACCGGACTTTCACGAACCGGAAATCACTCCCGAACTGGGCGCTGAATATGGCCTTAACGCCGAAGAGTTTCAGCTTATGCTGGATATTGTCGGGCGCACGCCAAGCTTTACCGAACTTGGTATTTTTTCGGTGATGTGGTCAGAGCATTGCAGTTACAAATCATCCCGTCTACATCTAAAGAAACTACCGACCAACGCGCCATGGGTTATTCAAGGACCAGGCGAGAATGCCGGTGTTATTGATATTGGTGATAATCAAGCCGCGATTTTTAAAATGGAAAGCCATAACCACCCCTCTTTCATCGAGCCATATCAAGGCGCGGCAACGGGTGTTGGCGGCATTATGCGTGATGTATTCACAATGGGGGCACGCCCGATTGCCAATTTAAACGCGCTTCGTTTTGGTGAACCATCCCACCCAAAAACCCGCCACCTTGTAAGCGGCGTTGTTGCCGGTATATCCGGCTATGGGAACTGTATGGGTGTGCCGACTGTTGGCGGCGAAACTAATTTTCACAAATCATATAACGGCAATATTCTGGTTAATGCGATGACTGTCGGTATTGCCGAGCAAGACAAGATCTATTACGCGCGCGGCGCCGGTGTTGACCAGCCTATCGTTTATGTCGGTTCAAAAACCGGACGTGACGGCATTCACGGCGCGACAATGGCCAGTGCGGAGTTTGGCGAAGGTAACGAGGAAAATCGGCCAACAGTTCAGGTCGGCGACCCGTTCACCGAAAAACTACTTCTTGAAGCCTGTCTTGAATTGATGCAGTCAGATGCCATTATTTCTATTCAAGATATGGGCGCGGCCGGCCTTACATCATCATCGGTTGAGATTGCGGATAAAGGCGGTATTGGTGTTGACCTTTACCTAGACAAAGTGCCACAGCGCGAAAACCTAATGAGCCCTTACGAGATCATGCTTTCCGAAAGTCAGGAACGCATGTTGATGGTGCTGAAACCCGGCCATGAAGATATGGCACGCGCGATTTTCGAGAAATGGGATCTGGATTTTGCGGTTATCGGCAAAACAACCAATACACAAAACCTGAAGCTTCATATGTATGGGCAAGTCTGGTGCGATATTCCTGTGCCGCCACTTGTTGACGAAGCGCCAATGTATGACAGACCACAAGGCCCCTACCCCGAGCCGGCCGAACTTCTAGGCGAGACCATCAAGTTGCCCGAAGGGATGGATATTGCGGGCGCGCTTGAAAAATTAATGGCTACGCCGGATTTAAGCTCGAAAAGATGGATATGGGAGCAATATGACAGCCTCGTTATGGGCGAAACATTATACAGCCCCGGTATTCGCCAGACACAAAGCGCGTCCGCTGGTGATGCCGCGATTGTTAAAATGCCGGATTCAAACAAAGCACTCGCCATGAGCAGCGATTGCAGCCCGCGTTATTGCCAGGCCACACCTTTTGAAGGTGGCAAGCAAGCCGTTGCCGAAAGTTACCGGAATATCTCCGCCACCGGCGCAACGCCACTTGCCGTTACAAATAATCTAAATTTCGGTAACCCGGAGCGTCCTGAAATCATGACGCAATTTGTGCAATGTATTGAAGGTATGGCCGAAGCCTGTGCCGCACTTGATTACCCTGTGGTCTCTGGCAATGTCAGTCTTTATAATGAAACCAGCGGTAATGCGATCTTGCCAACACCTGTTATTGGCGGCGTTGGCGTTATTCAGGATCAAAATAAAGCAACGCCATTATCATTTCAGCATGCAGATGAAACCGTTTATATTATC
>JAUILO010000100.1 GCA_030432775.1 Alphaproteobacteria bacterium | reverse complement strand
ACGGTTTCAACTTCATATTCCTTATTTATTTCGGCTGTCACAAACCGGGAGGTCAGAGTGCTTTGCACCGTAATAACCGTCGCCATACCTACAACTAGGCATAAGGTTACCGATGACACTATTCTCAATGAAATTGATTTTTTAAACATTCTGTTTTACCCCGTTATAGATTTCCCTATAGATAACCCTTTGCGGCTAAACAGCCCCTTGCGGGCGCTATTCATACTCGGACACAAAAAAGACGTACCCCCACTTTTACAATAGAAGCACGCCTAAAAATTTATAGCATGTCTGCGTTCACGCCGACTGTGACAGCGCCAATCACTTCGCTGCCATCAACAATGGGAAGACTAATTTGCATCTGGAAAGTTTGTGAGGATTCATCTTCCTCAACATCGGATAAATGAATAACATCTGCGCCGGCCGGATAGACTTCTGTCCATTTGGCTTCATCACCTTGCCAATAATCAGATGTTTTATCGCTCTGGCCTACATTAAGACCTTTGTTGTCCATAACGAAAATCTCTGTATACAGACCTTCACCCTGATCACGGATCCCCTGTAAATACACAGAAAGCTCATTATTTAAAACGCCTGAGATCAAAGCCTCATCACCGCTGCGCCATTTTAAATCCAGAGCATCAATATCGGCTTGAGTCAAACCTGCATTGGCTTCATTTTGCGCCTTAACCGCCGCAATAACAGCCGGATTATTCAACCATGGTTTAATTTTTTCGTTCACCACAATTTGTGCAACTTCGTCATACTCACCGGCTTGAGCTGTACCAACTTTAAGTGACGACGCAATACCTAGTGCAACAACTGTCGCTAAAACCATTTTAAAAAGATCTCTCACATGTTTCTCCTTGAGGTTATTCCTATTAAAACTTTGAATATTTTTATACCATACCAGCATTAACAAAACATTGCGTTTTTCAGTTGCATATTCGCAAGATTACAACCCATGCATTAAACCTAAAGCTATAAGAAACGCTGTAGATGCATTAGATCAAACTGATGTTAACCATTGAAAAAACAATAAAAATCACGGAAACTAAACCATAGAGATCATTATAAATCAATGTAAGCAATTGTGCTATACGGCACAATTGACACAACGGTAGCGATTATAAAAAACTTTCATTTCTTTCAAAAAACGTGAGTACAATCATACTACGTAAATTGAACTTGGATATTAAGGAAAACGGCTGACCGCTTCTAAAGACAAAACAGAGAATCTGTGCCTATCATTATTCTGACTTATTCTAAATGGATGTGATCAACGTACCGGCACAGGTTCCCGCAAGCGCATCAAGAATGCTATTTGTTTGCGCCGAGCCCACAATAGATACCCCATCAACATGCCCGAGCAACGCTTCGCATTCACGCACCTTCTTCACCATCCCACCCTCAATCGTTCCTTCATCGACCAAATTATCAATGATCGCTGGCGTTAAAGTATGGATACGTTTTTTGTCCTGATCCAGAACCCCTGTGACAGACGTACAGAACACAACACGTTTTGCCTGTACTGCACGACCAATTGCGCCGGCCACAGAATCCGCATTTACATTTAATTTCTGCCCCGTTTCATCTTGGCATAACGGGTGTATGATGGCGATTTCTCCTGCTTCAAAACTATTCATCAGATATTCAGCATGCACCATGCTCGGTTCACCGACATAGCCGTAATCAGTTTGCTGGACAGCCTCTATGAATTCATAGGCGCCAAATCCGCGCACAGCTATATTACTGCGCAGACCTGCGTTATTAATTCTATCCAGCAACTGGGTCACTAGTTCTTGATTAAGGCCGGACATTACCTCTTCGACAACATCCAACGTATCGATACAAGTGACGCGCACGCCATTGACCTTACTTTCAGGTATACCACGCTGTTCTGCACATAATTTAATTTGGCTGCCGCCACCATGCACAAGGGCAAGCTGAACACCGTGAGAGGCTAAAAACACGAGCTGATCCAGCACATTGACCAAGGCCTCTGGATTTTCAAGGGTTTCGCCACCACATTTTATTATAACGCGCTGTCCTTTATATGCATTGATATTTTGAATATCCAAAATGACCTCCTCTTGACCTCACCCCAACCCCGAATAATTCAAATGTCTGAATGATTCCAAACTGAATACAGAGCGAATACACGCTTCTCTCAGGCAAAATTCTATTTTTACAGCCGCCTTGTCAACCAGCGTTTTTTTAAACACCACAGATAGAGCAGCAAACGAGACATTCAAACCAAAAATGATTGATATGACGAGACCTGTTGTGTTTGTGTAAGCGAAGACATAAACTAGCCGGAATATAATTTCGGCACGAGATAATTTGAGAGAGATTATGAGCAAAACGATCAACGCATCCATAATTGGCGTCACCGGTTATACAGGCATAGAACTTGTGCGCGTCCTGCAGGCCCATCCTCTTGTGAAGATCAAACATCTGGTTTCACGACAAGATCAGGCCTGTAACATTGGCGAGGTTATCAGCCATTTAAAAGGCAGCGGGCATACTATTGAAAACGTGCCCTATGACATTGTTGCCAGAGACAGTGATGTTGTATTTCTGGCGCTCCCACATACAGCCTCACAGGAAGTCGTCAAAGAAATTCGCGGGCAAACCAATAACCGAACAAAAATTATAGACCTTGGCGCAGATTTCCGCCTCAATGATGCGGATACATATCAGCGTTATTACGGCAGTGAACATAGCTGTGCCGAATTTTTAAATGATTTCATTTATGGAGCGCCGGAATTTTACCGTGAAGAATTAAAAACAACATCATACGCGGCAAATCCCGGCTGTTATGCTTTGTTGCTACAGATCATGTTGCGTCCGTTTAAAGGTGGCATGGACAGCGCCTCTATTATGGCGGTTACAGGATCAAGCGGTTTTGGCAAAAGCGCCAATGACCTTTCCCATCATCCGGTATATGAAGCCAATATGCAAAGCTACAAAATAAACAGTCACCGCCATACACCGGAAATTCTTGCCACTAGCGGCCTTCGCGAAGAACAGCTGAATATCGTTCCGACTTTGGGACCTTTTATACGTGGAATTTTCGCTACAGCCTTCATTCAAACCACTGGCAATAAAAAAGCGGCGGATTTTGACCTATCTATCTATAAAGATCATCCATTCGTGCGCATGCAAGACATTGTCACAATCAAAAACATTGCCGGTTCTAATTATTGCGACCTGAATATTCGCGATGGCGGCAATGGAACAATCATCGTTCAGGGCGCACTTGATAACCTGACCAAAGGGTCTTCGGGCAATGCCATGCAATGTATGAACCTGATGTTCGGTTTTGATGAAGATGAAGGACTGCGCCATTTGCTTCCGGTCTATCCGTAGCGGATAGATAGATAAAGATATAACAGCTACGGCCTATATTATATGGGTTACACTTATTATTTATACGAGCTAAACCGATACAGTCTATACAATTTATATCACCTATACTTATTATATCACCTATACTGGTTATACCGCCTATACTGGCGCACGCGCAGGCATCATACCCCCTACCTTATTCTGTTCTGCTTCACGCAAAATATCCGGAACATAACTTTTGAGATCATCAATGATTATATCGGTTACGCGGTCAAAAGAAATCTCTTCGGTGCCTTCAAGTGCGCCGGCTGCAACCTTTTGAATTTTTGATAATGTTCCCGCCGCAATACCAATACCAAGAGCGGTAGCCGTGCCAATGCCGGGAACTAGATTAAGAAGCGGCGCGGCAACATGAACAACTTTACATTTGGCGCTTTCCATGTGCAGAACATTGGCGGCAGCCTTTTTAAAAACATCAACGGCTTGTTCAAAGTAAGTTCCAGACATAGGCTGCTCCTTCTTTTAATCGCTATCTATTTTTCTTCTTATACGCCGTATTGTACATAGCATGGGCTTATAACGTCAAATTTCTGTAAAATCACCTTTACCTTCCCCTTGTCCCAGCAATGGGCAGTGATAGACAAAAAGATAAGCACCAAGCCAGTTTTAGAAGCATTAAATTGAGATAAAATGTGGAAATATGTTGTTTTCTGATCTGAATATGATTTAAACATTACGTGTAAGAATAAACAGAGATTGCTGATAAAAAATACCAAACCAATTTTTCAGCGCTAAGCGGAAACAAACCAAAATCATGAAACTGTTGAAACGTCTATTTTGCAATAACAAAGAGGAACTCTCCCCTTCGCAAGAATTGATCGCCAGATCAAAGAACGTTTTAATGCCTTTATTCGAACCACAGCAAGTTGTCCCAAGTCACGGCGAAGGCTGTTATATCTATGATATCCAAGGTAAACGCTATATTGATTTCGCAGCAGGCATTGCTGTTAACGCGCTTGGCCATAACCATCCTGTCATGCGTGATGCTGCAAGAGAACAGCTTGATAAAATTATTCATATCCCGGGCAATTACCTCAGCGAACCTAAAGTCAGATGTGCCGAGCTGTTAACAACCAATAGCTGTTTTGATCAGGCATTCTTTTGTAATTCAGGCGCAGAAGCCATTGAAGGTGCCATCAAATTATCACGCAAATGGGCGTATGAAACCAAAGGCCCTGAATGCAACGAAATTATCGCGTTTGAAAACGCCTTTCATGGCCGCACAATGGGCGCAGCAAGTATTACAAACAAACGGTCTTCACAGCCATTTTACGCACCTTATATCGATGGCATTCACTTCGCAGTTTATAACGACATACAAAGCGTTGAAGAGCTTGTATCCGATAAAACAGCTGCGATATTCATAGAACCAATACAAGGTGAAGGCGGCATCATACCGATTGAGGCTACATTTTTGAAGCAGCTGCGCGCGTTATGTGACAAAAAGAAAATCGCCTTGGTCTTTGATGAAATTCAAGCAGGTATGGGGCGCACAGGACATTTCTATGCCTATCAACATCACGGCATAGAGCCTGATATTGCCGCCCTTGCCAAAGGACTTGGCGGCGGCTTCCCGATTGGCGCCCTCGTTGCAAAAAAAGCATTCGGAAACCACTTTGACGCAGGCGCACATGGATCAACCTATAGCGGCAACCCGCTTGGCACAGCTATATCTTCTGCAGTGCTGGACCATATTCTATCCCCTGGTTTTCTGGACAATGTACGCGAAGCCGGACAATATCTATATGATGGTCTTGCGCAAATTCAGGCCGATACGGACTTAATTGAAGATATACGCGGCCTCGGCCTTATGATTGGCGTTGATTTCCCAAGTGTGAAAGGAGCCGATTTAATCCCGCTATTGCAAAAGAACGGCATGCTCGCAACCGCCTCTGGCAAACGCACATTAAGACTGACACCAGCGTTGATTGTGACCAAAGACCATATAGACGAAGCACTTGAAATAATTAAGACCACCTTGAAAGAAGCAGTAGAATAATGACAACAATTAATCACTTCATAGACTTACCCGATATTGATCCCGATGTTTTAAAAGGGATTATTCGCAATGCCCATGAAATGAAAAAGTTCAAATTCAACCCGCCACAGATTTTTTCAGGCCTTAGCCTTGCAATGGTTTTCGACAAACGCAGCACGCGCACACGCATGAGCTTTGAAGTCGCAATGAAACAGCTTGGCGGCCATACAATTCCGATGACTATGGCCGAAATGCAGATCACAGATTCAGAAAGCATCGAAGACACCGGACAGGTACTTTCACGTTTTGTGGATGCCGTAATGATACGGATGAGCGATCATGACACCTTGGTCAATTTATCAAATAACACCTATATACCTGTGATCAACGGACTAACCGACCACTCCCATCCGTGCCAGATTATGGCCGATATTGTAACAATTGAAGAAAAGCTTGGTGATATTCAGGGCAAGAAAATTGCATGGTACGGGGATTACAACAATGTTGCCCGTACTTTTGTACAGGCGGCGACTATTTTTGATTTCGAACTTGTGATGGCGGTTCCTGAAGAACAGCATGAGAACAACACACCCTACCTATCCTTTACAGCAGAACCGATGCAGGCTTCGATTGATGCGGATGTCGTCGTGACAGATACATGGATTTCAATGGGCGAAGATGGCAAAAGCACAGCACAATTCGAACCCTTTAAAGTGACTATGGATATTATGGGGCAAGCCAGGGACAACGCATTATTCATGCATTGCATGCCTATTCACCGCGGCCACGAAGTTGATGATGCGGTTTTGGAATCAAAACATAGCGTTATTTACGATGAAGCTGAGAACCGTTTACACGCACAAAAGGCAATTTTGGCGTGGTGCCTATCCGAGGCGGGTGTCCGCGTGCAGCAAAGCTTTAACTTCGAAGAACAATAAATAAGTAAATAGAACACATAAGACAAAAACAACAGAACAAACACAAGATAACGAGCACAAACAAAGGAGCAGTTAATTATGAGCAAAGGTAAAGTCGTACTCGCCTATTCTGGCGGTCTGGATACTTCGGTTATTCTGAAATGGTTGATGGAAGAAGGATATGAAGTTATCGCCTATATAGCGGATGTCGGACAGAAAGAAGACTTTGAAGCGGCGCGCGCCAAAGCTGAAAAGATCGGTGCTTCCAAAGTTTACATTGAAGATCTGAAAGAAGAATTCATCAATGATTACATCATTCCATCTGTTCAGGCCAATGCGGTTTACGAAAACAGATATTTACAAGGCACAGCCGTTGCTCGCCCGATCATTGCCAAAAGACAAATCGAAATTGCCGAAAAAGAAGGCGCGCAGTTCGTATCACATGGCGCGACAGGCAAAGGGAATGATCAGGTTCGTTTCGAGCTTTCATGTTATGCCCTAAAGCCTGATGTTCAAATTCTGGCACCGTGGAAAATGCCTGAATTCCTTGACCGTTTCAGAGGCCGTAGCGATATGCTTCATTTCGCAGAACAGCACGGTATTCCCGTTACAGCTACACGCGGCAAGCCATATAGTGAAGATGACAACCTACTACACATCTCGCACGAAGCCGGAATCCTGGAAGATCCGGCAGCCGCATGTGAAGAAAATGTCTACAGCCACACAACAGCGCCTGAAAACGCGCCGGAGACACCGGAAATCATTACATTGACATTCAAAGACGGTGTTCCGGTAGAACTGAAAAGCGAAGAAACCGGCAAAACAGTTACAGGTATTTTGCCATTATTCGAAGCATTAAATGAACTTGGCGCAAAACACGGTATTGGCCGTCTGGACATGGTTGAAAACCGTTTTGTCGGTATTAAATCCCGCGGTGTATATGAAACACCGGGCGGCGCCATCTTGCATACGGCGCACCGCGATATCGAAGGTTTGACAATGGACCGCGAAGTTCTTCAATTGCGTGACGAGCTTGCCATTAAAATTTCTAAACTGATTTATAATGGTTTTTGGTTCAGCCCCGAGATGACCTTGCTGCTGGAGCTTGTTCAAAAAGCACAGATCAATGTCACAGGTAGTGTGCAGGTCAAACTATACAAAGGCGTTGCCTATCCGTTATCACGTACAAGTGAATTTGCGCTTTACGATCCGGAGCAATCATCCATGGATGAACATGGCGGTTATGACCAGCAGGATGCCGAAGGGTTTATCAAAATTAACGCTGTTCGCTTAAAACAATATAGTATCAAGCGAAATACACCTTTAAAAAAGCCGTCAAAAGCGGCATAATATTAAACAGTGAAATTTTCAGGGTGATAATCACAGACCTTAATCGGAGTTATAGTTTTGAGCGACATTGGACCACAGCAAAAAAGCACTTTAAGACCAATTCTCATCACCGTATTGCCGCTTTTGGGCTGTGTTGCTCTGGCATGGATTTGCGCCAAATTCTCCGGAATTAACTTTGGCTTTTTATTCTTGCTCTTCACAGGTATCGGTGCGCTAGCATTTATGCGCACTACGCCTGTTGAAGTAAAGCAGAAGAAAAAGAAAGAAAAAAAAGGCGCAAAAACTATCATTCGCGAAGAAACCGAGGAAGAGCGCGCCAAGCGTTACTATCTTGGTGAAGAGGAAAATGCCGTTCCTATCCACACAGCGGAAACCAAAACAAAAGAGCTTGTTGATACGCTGACCCCGAAATCTATTGTTACAAAAGGGTCTGTGAAAACAAACCAGACAGATAAAGATGTTGATGACATTCCTGATGGTTCATTAAAAGTAACAAGCGCGCCCGAGCGTGAGGAAAAGAAACTAAACCCTGACCGTGATCTTGCCATCCGTCCAGATAAAAACTAAAAACTATTTCATCCATAAACAGTAAAATATCATGACAAAAAAAAGTAGCGACATTTGGGGTGGCCGTTTCAGCGCAGCACCTGACGAAATAATGCAGGAAATAAACGCCTCTATCGATATTGATAAACGGTTATGGGCACATGATATTGCAGGGTCAACCGCCCATTGCGAGATGCTAATCCAGCAAAATATTATCTCTGCTACGGATGGCAAAGCCATTATTGAGGGACTACAAACCATTTACAGCGAAATTGAATCCGGCGAATTTTCATTCAGCAAAGAACTTGAAGATATTCATATGAATATCGAAGCCCGGTTAAAAGCATTGATCGGCGATGCGGCAGGTCGCCTCCATACAGCACGATCCCGTAATGATCAGGTTGCCACAGCCTTCCGTCTGTGGATGCGCGATGCCATTACAGCCTTGATACAGAAAATCGAACAGCTGCAAGCCACACTTGAAAACCTAAGCACTGCTCATAGCAACACAGCATTTCCCGGTTTTACCCATTTACAAACCGCGCAGCCGGTTACACTCGGCATTCATATGAACGCCTACCATTCCATGTTGGAGCGCGATAAAGCACGGCTAAAAGATTGCGCATCACGGGTCAATGAAAACCCGCTTGGCGCAGCAGCCCTTGCAGGCACTCCCTTCCCGATTGATCGCGCCTTAACAACGCAAAAACTCGGCTTTGATAAATATATCGAAAACACAATGGATGCTGTATCGGCGCGTGATTTCGTCAACGAATTTTTATTCTGCGCATCGCAATGCGGTCTGCATTTATCAAGGCTCGCAGAAGAGATTATCTTATGGAGTAGTGCCCAATTCGGCTTTATGACACTAAGCGATAAATGGAGTACAGGATCATCCATTATGCCGCAGAAGAAAAACCCCGATGCAGCCGAGCTTATTCGCGCCAAAACCGGACGCCTTAGTGGCAATCTCATGCAAATGATGATGGTGATGAAAGCCCTGCCGCTGACCTATAACAAGGACATGCAAGAAGACAAAGCCACTACCTTTGAAAGCTTTGATACACTTATACTCTGCCTATCTGCGATGGACGGCATGATCAGTACAGCAACATGGAATACCGATATCATGCTGCGCGAGGCAGAAAGCGGTTTTTCA
>JAUILO010000099.1 GCA_030432775.1 Alphaproteobacteria bacterium | reverse complement strand
TGTAAAACGGAGCTTCTGCAGGGCCTAATGTTTGTATGCTTGGCCCGCGTGGCGCAGTTTTTCCGAGTTCTTTGGCTGTTTCCATGACGAGCTTTTCATCTTTGCCCGAAACAATAATGCCGGATAGACGGCTAAAGGGCGGCATATGTGATTCTTGCCGCTCCTGCGATTCAACTTCTAAAAAGTAATCGCGGTCATGGCTAGTCATGGCTTGCATGACTTTGTTGTCCGGTATCCATGTTTGTAAATAGACATGGCCTTGTAAATCCTCCCGTCCGGCGCGGCCGGAAACCTGATGCAATAATTGATATGTGCGCCCTGCTGCACGTAGATCACCGCCTTGAAGGCCTAGGTCCGAATCAATGACCCCTACGCAGGTTAGTTTAGGGAAGTGGTGACCTTTGGCGATAATCTGCGTGCCGACAATTATATCGTATTTGTGATTGCGAATATCATCGAGCAGGTCTTTCAGGCTGTCGTTGTTTTCGGTCAGGTCACTGGCAAGTATTGTTGTTCGTGCGTCAGGGAAGTACTCCTTGACCTCCTCGCTGATCCGTTCAACACCTGGTCCGCATGCGGCAAGACTATCTGTTTCATCACATTCCGGACATGCTTTTGGCGTTTGGGTGTTAAAACCGCAATGATGACAGTGCAGTCTTCCAGTTTTTTTGTGTTCGACAAGCCATGCTGTACATCGTGGACAATTAAAACGGTGGCCACAGCTTCGGCATATTGTAAGGGGGGCATAGCCACGGCGATTTAGGAATAGTAATGTTTGTTCTTCTTTATCCAGATTTTCTTCTATGGCCTTGAGTAATGTAGGCGAGATAAAATGCTGGCGATCCGGCGGTTTGTTGTCGCGCATGTTAATCAGGCTGACTTCGGGTAACTTTGCGCCGCCAAAACGCTGGGGGAGGTGCAGGTGGGTATAGCGTCCTGCCCATGCATTGCTGACGGTTTCAAGTGATGGTGTCGCCGAAACGAGCACAAGTGGAATTTTGCCGATATGTGAGCGCACAACGGCCATATCACGAGCGTGGTATATAACGCCATCTTCCTGTTTATAGGCCGGATCATGTTCTTCATCGATAATGATAAGGCCTAAATCCTGATAAGGTAGGAATAGCGCAGAACGCGCACCGACAATGACTTTGGTCTGACCTTCGGCAACGCCGCGCCAGGTCATGCGTCGCTGCGCAGGGGTGAGTGCAGAGTGCCATAGGGCGGGTTTACAGCCGAATCTTGATTTAAACCGGTCGATAAAAGCATTGGAAAGTGCGATTTCAGGCAGCAATATTAATGTTTGGCGGTCTTCTTTTAATGCTTGTGCTACGGCTTCGAAATAGACTTCTGTTTTACCCGCGCCGGTTACGCCGTCCAAAAGGCAGACTTCATAGCTCTTCTTTGCAACGCTTTGTACAAGATGTGTTGCTGCGGCGTTTTGGGGCGGTGATAAATCTGTGATCTGTCTGTGCGGATCGGGGTTACGACAAGGAGCAGATGTGTAGATGGGAATGGTATCAACCAATTGTTTATCCAGCATGCCGCGAATAACGGCAGGGCTGCATCCGGCCATTTCGGCGATTTCAGATGTGCGGCGTGGCACACCGTCCTTTAGTACTTTCAACACATTCTGGCGCGGTTTTGATAGACCTTTAAATGTGGCGTCGTTAATGGTAACGCCTGTTGTGTATCCGGTCATGGGTTTGGGAGGTTCAAGTGCGGCAGGAGAGCTAAGCGCCATTTTTAGCACAAAGCCTTTGCGAGCCATATTATACGCGGCGACCCAATCAATAAATTCCCGGTGTTCTTTGGGCATGGGCGGTACATTATGTTTTGCGATGACTTCCTTGAGTTTTTTGTCTGGAACGGTTACGTCAATCTCATCATCCCAGACCACAGCTGAAATTTCGCGGTTGCCAAGCGGAACGGTAATATAATCACCGGGGCTGAGCTGTAAATCATCCGGTACACTATAGGTGTATGCACGATCCACAGGAAACGGCACAAGAACGCTACAACGATTAGCGCTGCTGGCGTTGCTGCTCTGCTTTGTTGGTGCATCTTCGAATAAACCGTCTTGAATCATGTCTTTTATTATTTCAGAATTTTGTGATCATCGCCTAATTTTTTATAAATGTTTTTAAGTCCTTTTACTCGATCCTGTTGTTTTATAGGTGAAATATCACTTGAAATATAGTTGGAACTGGGCATGATAACCTGTATTCAAAATACATATTAAAATGACACATAGAATATTAGTGAATAAGGACAGCCAAAATGAAATTCTTCGTAGATACAGCCGATATTGATGCCATTCGCGATCTTGCCGATACAGGCTTGCTTGACGGGGTGACAACAAACCCGTCTTTGATTAAAAAAGCCGGTAAGGACTTTATCCCGCTGATCAAGGAAATTTGTGAGGTTGTAAGCGGCCCTGTGAGCGCTGAAGTTGCTGCGACAGATTACGCAACAATGAGCGAAGAAGGTAAAAAACTTGCAGGTATTGCCGAGAATGTCACAGTGAAAGTTCCTTTGACTCCTGCTGGCCTTAAGGTTTGTAAAGAGCTGAGTGATAATGGAACGATGGTGAATGTTACGCTTTGTTTTTCTGCCAATCAGGCAATTTTGGCGGCTAAGGCGGGTGCTGCGTTTATTTCACCGTTCGTTGGTCGTCTGGATGATATTGGTTATGAAGGCATGGCCCTGATCGAGGATATTGTTGCGATCTATGATAATTATCCGCTTTGGTCTACCGAGGTTCTTGTTGCCTCTATTCGCCATCCGCAGCACATTTTGGAAAGCGCACGTATTGGCGCGGATGTTATTACATGTCCGCCAGATGTGATTAAAAAGCTTTATGGTCACCCGCTTACCGATAATGGCCTTGCGGCATTTGTCGAAGACTGGAAAGCCACAGGTCAAAGCATTCTTTAGGCGATCCGGCTGGATCTTTTCTGGATTGGTTTAGTGCATGTATAAGCCTCTTGGCCTCTGTCTGAATGATTTTGATCTTAGTTATAATCAACAGACCGGTTTATATGAACTCATTCACCTTCAAGGGCCACCTATCTCAACAGATAGGTATGATGCAACTGTGCTTGAGACCACCTACGGCTTTGCGACATCAAAAGACCTTGTGAATTGGGAGGCACATCCGCAGGTTTTCGGTATTCATGACGTTGATAATGTCTTTGATAATTCGGCGATCTGGACGATGAAAACGGTACACAGTAAAGATGGTGAACGTTTCATGTTCTATACCGGTGTGTGTTACGAAACATATTTTTATCAGGCCATTGGCCTTGCACGGTTTGACGCCGAAAAACTAATCTGGCAGCGCATATCGGATAGACCTGTCATTTCTGCGGATCCACGGCGCTATCAAACCACTGGCGCAATGGCGTGGCGCGATCCTTATGTTGTGTATGATGAGGAGCTAGGGCAATACACAATGTTTATAGCAGCCAGGGATAATAAGTTCGAGGTGCCGTTTAATGGCTGTATCGCCACGGCAAGCTCGACAAATATGAAAGACTGGACGATTAACGATCCGTTGATTTCACCGGGGCAGTATACGGAGATGGAATGTCCGGTATATTTACACAGGGGTGATTATCATTACATATTGGTTTCAATTAGTGATACGCGCCAAATTCATGTGTTTCGTAGTGACGAAATTTATGGTGAATATGTGGAAATTGAACCTTTGTTGGAGCCGTATTGTTATGCGCCGCGCGTTATTGCGTATCAAGGGCGAGATGTTCTGCTTCATACGCAGTGGATAGAACGCCGCAATGATGTGGGGCAAATGGTGTGGTCGCGTGGTTATCTGGCCGATCCCAAAGAGCTGCATCAGGATGAAAATGGCGGTCTGTATGTCACGCCTATGACTTGATGTTCGCAAGTTTTGTTCTATTTTATAATAAAAATTTGCGATTTTTTGATAAAATCTATATAGGTAATGTCTGTGTCCCAAGATTAGAGTAGGTACGAAGTTGCAACGATTAAATAAAGCGTTATCGATAGCCGTTATTTTGTCTGAAACAAGCCATGTGTTTTGTTGTGTTTTGCCCGTTGTGGTTAGCGCAATGAGCTTGCTTGCCGGTGCGGGTGTTATCTCGTTTATGCCGGCAATATTGGTGGAATTGCATGATGCTATTCATGCCTATGAAATCCCGCTTATTATGTTTTCCGGTATCGTCTTGCTTCTTGGCTGGGGCTTACACTGGCTAAGCATGAAGATGGATTGTCATGATACGGGCTGTTGCCATGGTCCATGTGGTCCGGTTAAAAACAAATCCTCACGTATATTGAAAATTGCGACGATTTTGTTTGTTGTGAATGTAAGCATTTATATGTTGGTGCATGTGCCTATGAATTACATGGGTGAAGGCGTGCATGAACATGCGCATGGTCATGAACATGAAGCCGTTGTCGATCCGGATGGCGCGCAAGGCTTTGTCCACGAAGAACACAGCCATTAATCGTTAAATTACGTGACGCGTTAATATGTTGGAGTTATCATAATAGCCAGTAGTTATTTTGATAACCTCAAGGGATTTTAAATGTCTGATGTCATGACCAAACCTCCTTCCGATAAATTGAACAAAGACAAAGTACTGGAATGGCTTCTCGCCCATCCTGATTTCCTAAATCAGCACCCAGAGCTGTTTGATGTCATGACTCCGCCACAGGAAAAGCAAGGCAAAGGCATTGCCGATTTCCAATATTACATGGTGAAAAGGCTTAAGGCTGACCGTGATGAAGTGTTACAATCTGCGCAGGAAATTGTTGAAACCAGCCGTATGAATATGAGTAACCAGTCACGTATTCATACAGCCGTATTGATGGTGCTTGAGGCGTATAGTTTCGAAGACTTTATTCGTACAATCACAATGGATATAACATCTGTGCTGGGGGTGGATATTATCTCACTACTTGTTGAGGCCGAAGAAGATTTTATTCCGCATATTAACGTATCTGGTGTGCGGTTGCTTCCGGCGGGATCAACACAGCATTTAATGGGGGATAGCGCGGTTTTGCTTGAAGATGGCATTATCGGCGTTGAAGATGTTTATGGCGGCGGTGCAAAGCTTGTGGCATCACAGGCGATTTTAAGGCTGAACCTGTCTGGCGGAATGCCTTCTGTTCTTGTCGCATTTGGCAGCCGTGATCCGAATATGTTTGTAGCAGGGCAGGGCACGGACTTAATTTGTTTTCTTGGCCGTGTACTTGAAAGGTGTTTTGCACTTTGGCTCGACCTTCCTCCGAAAATCTAGATAAAGAATTTCTTGAAAGCTGCGCGCCGGATCTGACCGTGCAATTGCTTGCATGGCATAAATGGCTGGGTGTAGAACGTAATTTATCCAAACATACTTTGCGTGCCTATTCGCATGACGTTGCGCAGTTTATTCGTTTTCTTGCCGGTTATCATACTCAGGTTGTTTCGCTTCATATGTTGTCCGAAGCCGGTATCCGCGATTTTAGAGCATGGTTATCGCGCAGAACAATGGATGGCTCCGGTGCTGCGTCACGGGCGCGCTCATTATCGGGGGTCAAAAGTTTTTTACGCTGGCTTGATGATAAGGGCGTCATGCATAACGCCGCCATTAATATTGTCCGCACGCCAAAACAGCCGCATAAACTTCCCAAACCATTACAGCAAAAACAAGCCTTTAGATTGCTTGAGGCATCGGTTGGTGAAAGTTGGGTTGATGCACGTAACCATGCACTTTTTACGCTACTTTACGGTTGTGGGTTAAGGATTGATGAGGCCCTCTCGCTTGATATTGCGCATTTGCCACGTGATGGTTTTTTGCGCGTCATAGGTAAGGGGCGTAAAGAGCGGCAGGTTCCAGTACTACAGATTGTGGTTGATAAGCTGGAGGCATATCGCGCGGTTTGTCCATTATTCGTAGGAGTACGGGGTAAACGGTTGCATCAAGGGGTTGCACAGAAAGAGATGCGTGATTTGCGCAAGGCGTTCGGTTTTCCTGAAACGGCGACGCCGCATGCTCTGCGTCATAGCTTTGCGACACATCTTTTGCAAAATGGCGCGAATTTGCGCGAGATACAGGAAATGCTGGGGCATGCTTCGCTCAGCACGACGCAGCGTTATACTGAAGTAAATATAGATGAGTTGATGAAGGTGTATAAAAACGCACATCCGCGCTCTAAAAACCAAGAGTAATGCTCTGGCTTATAGGGCACGGATAGGACTGTATTACATTATCGTTAGATGTGAAGCGGTCTTTTATCAACGGCAAGCGCGGCTTCCTTGATCGCTTCTTCAAGTGTTGGGTGCGCATGACAAATACGCGCGATATCTTCGCTTGCACCGCCAAATTCCATGACTGTTACAATCTCAGAAATTAATGTACCTGCTTCAGGGCCAATAATATGACCGCCTAAAACTTTGTCGGTTTTTGCATCGGCTATTATTTTCACAAAGCCATCTGTTGCGTTCATAGCACGGGCGCGGCCATTGGCTGAGAACGGGAATTTCCCAACTTTGTAAGCAACACCTTCTTCTTTAAGCTGTTCTTCGGTTTTACCGACATTGGCCACTTCCGGCCATGTGTAAACAACGCCCGGAATAAGATTGTAATCAATATGTCCGCTTTGGCCATCAAGCATTTCGGCTAGGATTACGCCTTCATCTTCGGCCTTATGGGCAAGCATTGGGCCTGCGATAACATCGCCAATTGCGTATATGCCATCCACATTTGTTTTGAATTTGTGATCAACTTCAACGCGGCCGCGCTCATCTGTTTTAACCCCCACCTTTTCAAGGCCGAGTTTGTCGGTAAAAGCTTTGCGGCCAATAGCGACCAACACAGTATCGACATCAAGTGTTTCAGCATCACCGCCTGCTGCGGCTTCAAGCTTAAGTTTAACGCCGGATTTAGATGTTTTGGCTTCGAGGACTTTGGTTTTCAGTTTGAAATTCAAACCTTGTTTCTTCAAAATCTTCTGCGCTTCTTTTGAAATTTCACCATCCATGCCCGGAAGGATACGATCCAAAAATTCAATGACAGTGACTTCAGCGCCCAAGCGGCTCCAGACGCAGCCCATTTCAAGCCCTATAACGCCGCCGCCAATAACAGCCAGTTTTTTCGGTACTTTGGTTAGCTCAAGTGCGCCTGTTGATGATACGATTTGTTTTTCATCAATCTCGATATTCGGTAGGCTCACAACATCAGATCCGGTTGCGATTACGATGTGTTTGGCTTCGTATGTTGTTTTTCCGACTTTGACCTTACCTTTTGCTTCGATAGTGCCTTCGCCTTTTAGCCAGTCAATTTTGTTTTTCTTGAACAAATATTCGATGCCTTGTGTGTTAGATCCCACAACATCGTCTTTGTGTTTCATCATGGTTTTAAGATCAAGGCTTACATTGCCGGTCTTCACACCGAATGCTTGAAGGTGTTTTTCTGCTTCTTCGTATTTTTCCGATGCCTGTAACAGTGCCTTTGAAGGGATGCAGCCTACATTCAGGCACGTGCCGCCTAGCGTGTCTCTTTTTTCAACACAGGCTGTTTTCAAGCCAAGCTGAGCGCAACGAATTGCACAAACATAGCCGCCAGGGCCACTTCCGATAACGATAACATCATATGATTCTTTAGACATAGTTTTAAGCACTCTGAATGTTGTTAATGAAATTTATGAATAGAATGTAATAGATACTATGCGGGTGAACAAGAGCCGCTTTGTAAAAAATAATAAAACGCACAGAGCTATGGAACTTTGTGCGTTTTAATTGGTCTTATGAGCTTGTTTAGGCTTGCTGTATTATGGAAGCTATCTTTCCAGCCTTTTTTGTTGTGGTAGATCCGGCTTTTGTATTTGCTCTGGTTTTGGTTTCATTTGCTCGTAACCAAAATGATCGTAATATTGTTCTTTCAAATCGCGCATTACGGCAAGGTCGTATGGAAGGTCTGGCTCCATGCCGCGGGCGTTACGCGCCTCAATCAAAATATCTAGGGCATCAGCTTCTGTTTCAACAGTATGAATGTTGTATTTCTGCTTGTCCGCTTCGGGAATAGTTTTCAAGAAGCTGTCGTAAATGCCGTTTTTATTGACGATGATCAATGGACGGTTTTCCGTTGGTGTCAGCTCGTATTTACGCATAAGGATCGAAGCGCAGACTTCTTGCAGTGTTCCGGCGCCACCGGCCAAAACAACTTCGCCATCTGTGTCTTGTAAATCCTGCATACGAAGGAAGATGTTCGGCCACACACACCAGTAGTCATTGTCATCGCGCAGACCCTCTTTTTGGGCTGTGTCTTCACAGTGGATACTTGTGATGTGAGTTTCAGGCATTTTGATGCCGCGATCATGTAGGAAGTCCGAAAACTGTGTTCTAGCTTCGTGTGCGCCGTCACTGGTTTCAACCATAATGCCGTCTGATGCTTGTTCTCTGATGTCATCAAGGCCTTGTTCGATGGGTTCACCGCCGCCGCCATTGGCCACAGCAAATCCCATTGCGCCCATTTCAAGAGAGAAATCTCTGGCAGAGCCCTTAAGTTCGGCGTCTGTCGAAGTTGCAGAACAGTAAACAGTAACCCTGAACATGTCTTTTGGTGCTTTGGTTCCGCCTTCTCTGAACTGGTAGTTCGGAATTTCGTGCGGTGAGTATTCCTTGAATTTTGAAGCAAGAGCCTTCTTCACGCCTTCTTCATCATCAACGATAGCACATAGATATTGTGGCAGTTCGGGGATCAAGCCGCCACAGAAAGAATAAAATGTATCCAGATGCTCGTTCCATGTGTCCGATTTTACAAAGACGGATGGTTTTTCGGCGATTGTTTTGTCGGCAATCTGTTGTCCGACATGGATGGAGTAGGCAATAAAATTGCGCTCCCAGAAATATTCTTCGCCTGAAATTTCTTCGTCGTCGGGTAGGAATACAAAGCCGTCAACCTCGCTACAGAGATCGGCAAAGTTGTTAAGCGCAGATTCAACATATAGCGGTTCGCCGTTTTCACTTTCAATGACGTGTGTGCGTGGCTCGGATAACGAGAAAAATCCGCCGTTGCCGTCCTGAATATTATAGCTTGTGCCTGGCAAGACCATGCCAGGATCACCTTTAATGATACTGCGCTGCGTAGCAAGTTTAAGCTGCTTTTCATGGGCTTCGCTAAAAGCCTGTGCAAGTGCGTGTTCTGGTGCATCGACCGGCTTGAGGTCAAAGGTTCTGGAAATCGCTTTTGCGATCTGTGCAGTGGCGCTATGTCTTTCAACATATTTCGGGATAGATGCCATAGTCCTGCCTTTGGGGTCGTGACGCGGAACCATGAAATTCTTTGAATCAAATGCAACCGCATCTTCCGGGCTAGGCTTGAATACAATGTAGTTATCTGTGCGTGCAGAGAACCAGTGGACGAT
>JAUILO010000098.1 GCA_030432775.1 Alphaproteobacteria bacterium | reverse complement strand
GGTTTTTCTGAACTATCTCAAGCAGTTGGTGCAGACCATAAATAGAAAATATCAACAATACCGTCATCTTTACACATGCATAGACCAAGCAAACTTACCCCCAGTCATCCGATATAAAATCTGTTCGCAATATCATAACCTTAGGGCATTTTTCTCAATTTCCCGTGACAATCAATTTGACAAAACAGCCCATGTTTCGCATTCTAACATTTGATCCAAATTCAAAAAACTGACCAACTCACGTCTTGGTTTCAAGAACAGCTAGAGGGGCAACTCACATGAACTGGCACGGCCTTTTCTCATATCAGAAAGATATGGCTGCCAATATGAATAGCGACACAGACAAAAAGACCGGAGCAGAGCTATTCCGTGTCTTTACCCCTATTACATCTACGCGCCAGATTAAACAGCGCGTCACAATCGGCACTCTGGTTATGATCGGTGTTTGCGCCATTAGCCTTGTCGCACTTGGTCAACACACATCGCCTGACTTTATCATCATGACGGCTGTGCTGCTTTGTTTGTGCGGACTGGTTTTCTATGACATTTCCAGTCGCCGCTTCTGGGTCAATAAAATGTCAGACCAGTTTCAAGGGGTTGTTAAACAACAAAACAGATTGGTTCGCGAAGTTGCGCGCAACCGCAATGATGTGCTGACCTTAAAAGACGGTCTGGCCGATACAGCCATTGCTGTTCAAGCTCAAGGCAAGCGCCTTGCCCCATCGCGCAGTACAGAAGCAAAAATGATCGAAGCTATGGCCGGACATCTTGGTAATCTTGCTGCAGTCAAACGCACAACGATGAAAAAACCGGTTAACAGCCATATTCTGGAGCTGGAAATCAGTCCGCCACAGAAAAAAGCACCGCCGCAAACCGATAGTGAACAGGCAATCGGCACAGATTATTCCGGCTTTAGCGATACAATCATCAAAGAAATGCTCAATGATGCCATCCGCAATGACAAGGTTGATTTATTCATGCAGCCTGTTGTGACGCTTCCACAGCGCCAAACAAAAATGTATGAACTTTATGCCCGCGTGCGCGCTGGTGGCGGGTCACACCTTCCGGCAGGGCGATTTATGGAAGTAGCCGAAAAAGAACAGATTATCTCAACTATCGATAACTTGCTATTACTGCGCTGCCTTGAATTATTACTCGAAAAACTACCCTACCAAGGCACAGCACCAACAACGCCTTATATTTTGAATATTTCAGGTGCAACTTTGCGCGATCGCGGCTTTGTCGGCGATCTGATCACATTCCTTGCAACACATCGCAAAATGACATCACGCCTTATATTTGAATTGCCGCAAGCTGAGCTTAGCAAGCTGGACAACAAATCAACCGCCGTCCTTAAAGCGCTTAGCAAGCTGGGCTGCCGCTTTTCAATGGACACCATCAAAAGCCGCCAGATCAATCTGGACCTGCTCAAATCCTGCCATATCCGCTATATCAAAATGGATGCAGACTGGCTTATTCAGGAAAGCGCCAGAGAGAACGGACTGGCTCGCATTTTAAAGCTAAAGAAAACACTAGATGCGTCGGGTATTGATTTGATTGTCGACCGCATTGAAAGCGAAGCAGAGCTATTAACCCTATTGGATCTGGATATTGATTTTGGCCAAGGATACCTATTCGGCAAACCAAGCAGCGCTGCTGCTTATATCCAGCCTTATATCCCCGAACAAATCAGAGAGCGCAATAAAGAACGCCTAGCAGAGCGCACAACAACATCGCCGCGCCGTGTTGCTTAAAAAACGCCCTATAACCAAGATAAGCAAGCCAGATCAGGAAAAACAATGAGCGCCAAGCCCGAACAAACGAGCAAAAAAACAAGACCGGATGCACCGGTACTGAACGGCTTAAGCGAAATTGTTGATGATTATGACGCCTTTATCTTTGATATCTATGGTGTAATTCACGATGGCATTAAACTTTACGAACACACCATTACATGTTTAAGCAAATTGCGTGCTGCGGGCAAATCCATATGCCTGTTATCCAACACACCGCGCAGATGCCATGAAATAGAATCTGACTTGTCACAAATTAATCTGCCGCGTGATCTTTACGACCACGTTGTCACCGCAGGAGATTCAGCTCATGACGCCGTTAAAGAACGCGCAGGACAAAAATGCTGGTATGCAGGCACACACAGATTTGAAGCCTTGCTTGAGGGTGTCGATCTTGAGGTATTCGACAGACCGGATGAGGCTGATTTCATCCTGAACGCTATTCCAAGCAGCTATGCGCTAAGCCCCGATGAAATATATGCCGAACTTAGAAAATCGCTTGATATGAAGCTGCCGATGATTTGCGCAAACCCTGATCTTGTCGTTAATATTGGCGATGAAACCCATATTTGCGCTGGAACTTATGCTGATTGGTATTTAGAACAAGGCGGAATCGTTTCATATCATGGCAAGCCGCACGCTCCTGTATATGATCTGGTCTGGGAAATGATGGGCAAGCCAGATAAGAGCCGCACAATTGCAATCGGCGATTCTTTAAAAACAGATATTCAAGGCGCAAACGCCTTTGGTATTGATAGTATATTCAACCTGATCGGTATTCACTGGAACCATATAGAGCGCAGTGATGCTTCCGGAAAACCAGATCTTGATAAACTGGCCCAAATGATTGATAACCAACCTTATAAACCAAGCTCGATTTTATGCGGATTAAGCTGGGTGATTTAAAATACGCTGCCAAACACCAAGGAACAGATCTATGCGCTTTATTGCCCTCTTCATCGTGACTGCTTTTGCTTTGTTTACCGCTCCCCTCGCTGCAGCGGCACAGGACGCACCAAAGGATCCGTTACAGGCTGCATCCATACAGGATAAAAATACAGCGCAGCATATCAACAAGGTCAATGCGATTGCCATGCATGGTGATTTGAAATACGGCAAAAACTTCACGCATTTTGATTATGTGAACCCTAACGCGCCAAAGGGCGGCACGTTACGCCTATCGGGCGCAGAGACATTTGATACATTCAACGCATTCATTCCCAAAGGCGTTGCGGCAGACGGGCTGGGGCTGCTTTATATTTCATTGCTTGAACAAAGTCAGGATGAAGCCTTCAGCATGTATGGATCGCTGGCTCATTCCATTGAATACCCTAACGATCGCAGTTGGATAGTATTCCATATCCGCGATGACGCGCGCTGGCATGACGGACAGCATGTTTTGGCCGATGATGTGGTTTGGACATTCAACACATTGATTGAACAAGGTCGTCCATTTTACAAAGCTTATTACGCGAACGTCAAAGACGTAACTGCTATTGATGATCTCACCGTTAAATTCACATTTGATCAAGCCGGAAACCGTGAGCTACCGCTCATCGTTGGCAGCCTTCCTATTCTGCCGAAGCATTACTGGGAAAAAGAGGGCAATGATTTCACAAAAACGACACTGACACCGCCTGTCGGCAGCGGCCCATATACAATTGATACATTCACAGCAGGTCGTACTATTACCTATAAGCGCGTTAACAACTGGTGGGGCGATGATCTTCCTGTTTATAAGGGGCGTTATAATTTCGAAAACATTATTTACGAATATTACCGCGACCAGAACGTCTCGCTCGAGGCCTTATTTGCCGGCGAATATGATTTCCGCCAGGAATACACAGCCAAGCTTTGGGCGACCGCCTATGAGGCACCGGCCGTTAAAGACGGGCGTATCATAAAAAGCAAGATCCACAACAAGTTGCCACAAGGCATGCAAGGTTTTGCCATGAATATCCGCCGTCCGGTATTCCAAGACCTTGCCGTGCGTAAAGCCATGAATTACGCATTTGATTTTGAATGGTCAAATAAACAATTTGCCTTTGATGCCTATACCCGCACACGCAGCTATTTCGC
Source organism: Alphaproteobacteria bacterium (assembly GCA_030432775.1). GTDB lineage: Bacteria > Pseudomonadota > Alphaproteobacteria > Micavibrionales > Micavibrionaceae > JASMHE01. Next base: position 5,563 of record JAUILO010000098.1, on the reverse strand, counting down.
CAATTCGGAAATGGAAGCTACAGGCCTGCCCGCAGGCAAGGAGCTTAAAATCTTGCAAGCCTATAAAGGGAATATTCCGGATGAAGTTTTCACAACAGAATTCAACCCGCCTGCAACCGATGGATCAGGCACAAACCGTGATAATCTGCGTACCGCAAAAAAGCTATTAAAAGATGCCGGATATGTTCTTGGCGAAGATAAAGTCATGTACCATCCGGATACAGGCGTGCGGCTTGAATTTGAATTTCTGGTATCAAACATTAATGCCGGTTTTGAGCGCTGGTTCCAGCCATATAAAAAGAACCTTGAGCGCATCGGTATCAAAGCCAATATTCGTATCGTTGACGCATCACAATATGTAAACCGTATTTTGGCATTTGATTACGATTTCATCGTGGCATCATGGGGGCAGTCCAACTCCCCCGGTAATGAACAGCGCGAATATTGGGGCGCTGACAAAGCAGACCAGCCCGGTTCGCGCAACTATATTGGCATCAAAGATCCGGTGGTTGACGAACTGGTGAATAAAATTGTTCAAGCGCCCACCCGCGAGGAGCTTGTAATTAACACACGCGCACTTGACCGCGTATTGCAAGCAGGCTGGTATATTGTACCCAACTGGCACCTTCCTGCATGGCGCATTGCCTATTGGGACAAGTTTGACAAACCGGATATTCAGGCCCCCTATTCCCTTGGCCATGTTGACACATGGTGGATGAAAGCAAAATAAAGAGATATAAAACCATGAAAATTGCCGTCATTATTCCTGCCCGTTACGGATCAACACGTTTCCCCGGCAAACCGCTCGCAAAGATTGCGGGACAATCAATGCTTGCGCGCGTTGCAGACATTGCGCGCGCCGTGCAGCAGCGCATCGATAATGTCGATATTTTCGTCGCCACAGAAGACCAGCGTATCGCCGATCATTGCGTACAAATCGACATACCATGTATCATGACATCTGATGATTGTCCGACCGGTTCAGACCGCGTATTACAAGCCGTTCATAAAACAGGCAAGCAATATGATTTTATCTTTGGCCTTCAGGGCGACGCACCGTTTACGCCGCCTGATGCGCTTTCACTTATGATTGATGCAGTGTGCGCCGATCCTTCCATAAAGGTTATCACACCTGTTGTACCGCTACGCTGGGAAGAGCTGGATGCGCTGCGTCAATCCAAAGAACACACACCATTTACAGGAACAACCGCCATTATTGCAAAAGATGGCCGCGCCTTATGGTTTTCCAAAACCATATTGCCGGGCATGCGCAAGGAAGCACAATTGCGCGAAAAAGGCGAATGGTCGCCCGTATACCAGCATTTAGGCCTATATGGCTACACACATGATACGCTGGAGCAATTCGTAAACTGGCCGCAAGGCAATTACGAACAGCTCGAAGGGCTCGAGCAATTGCGTTTCCTTGAAAACAATGTCGCTATACACACAGTAAAACTGGATGTTGATCTGGGCATGGCGCAGGCTGGCGTAGACTCACCCGAAGATATAGAACGTGCCGAGCGCATTTTATCCGTCGAATATAGCAGCAAATAACAGAGCATCAATATGACGACCACCCTCATCATCGCAAGACATGGCAATACATTTGAAGCCGGACAAACACCAACACGCGTTGGCGGCCGCACCGATATGCCGCTTACAATAGAAGGTCGCGCCCAAAGCCAGCGTCTTGGCACGCATCTGAAATCCATGAATATCGTGCCGGATGTTTTATTTACCTCGCGCCTGCAACGCACAATAGAAACAGGATACCTTGCAATGCAGACTATCGGACGCACCGTAACAATGCGTCCATTTACCATGTTTGATGAAATTGATTACGGCCCCGATGAAAATAAAACCGAAGCCGAGGTCATCGCCCGTATCGGGCAGGACGCGATTACTAACTGGGATCAAAACGCGATACCGCCGGAAGGCTGGATCGTTGATCCGGAGAAGATCAAGCAAGACTGGATCAGCTTTGGCGACGATATGTTGCGCGAATATCCAGATGAAACCATATTCGTTGTAACATCAAACGGTATTGCACGCTTTGCGCCACATCTGGCAGGGAACTTTGATCAATTCAAGGCTGATAACAAACTCAAGCTGTCTACAGGCGCTTTTTCTATTCTCACCCACGATGGAAACGCATGGCATATTACCGAATGGAACACCAAATCGGCTAAATAACGATATCGCCCTATAAATATACAACTAAATTTTATCGATTGGCTGCTCGGGTACAGTAATCTTTATAGGCTCTAAAGCCGATTGCTTACGCGGAAATATAACCGCGGCCATGGCCTGAAGACTTGCCTGCACCACATCCTTGCTATCACCGAAGCGCACATAACGGTTATGTATGACTAACCCCAGTACAGCAGTACACATCACAACATTAAACATTGTTGCTGCGACCAACAAAGCATCACCTACGCTAAAATACGCATAACCCAGTGCAATTAAACCACTAACGATCCATAGCGCCCATGATTTAATGGAAATACTATGACATGCTGTTTTTGCGTAAATAAGTGATTTGATCTGCGGGAAATAAGCCGTAGATGATATTAATGCAACTGCTGGATATAAAAAGGTGAAAAATTGATCCATAGGCCGAACTCCCCGTATCTTTAGCCGCCGTGTCCTTAGCCTATATTAGGTATAAACAGTGAAAAAAAGATTAACCGTGCCAATCTGCCCTATACTTTCCATTGCAACTCTGTAAAATTTCAAACCATGGCTAATTATATATTCAAACGATTGCTTTTAATGCTTCCGACCCTGTTCGGAATAATGCTGGTATCCTTCGTGATTATTCAGTTCGTACCCGGCGGGCCGGTTGAGAGAATGATTGCCGAGATACAAGGCCATGGCGGTGATGCCACCGCCCGTTTTAGTGGCGCTGCCGGCGGGGATACCGCAGCAGGCGCCATGACACAGGCCACCGGTCAAGGCAGTGCCTATCGTGGCGCGCAAGGATTAGACCCTGAATTTATTGCCGAGCTTGAAAAGATGTACGGTTTTGACAAACCTGCTCATGAGCGGTTTTTCATTATGCTGAAGAACTATATCAAGTTTGATCTGGGTGATAGTTATTACCGCGATAAAAGCGTTGTTGAACTTGTTCTAGAGAAAATGCCCGTATCTATTTCACTGGGGCTGTGGACAACACTTATAATCTACACATTATCCATTCCGCTTGGCATTCGTAAGGCCATTAAGGACGGCGAAAAATTCGATATCTGGACCAGCGTGTTTATCTTTGTCGGCAATGCTATTCCAAGCTATATGTTCGGTATCTTGCTTATGATCCTATTTGCAGGGGGCAGGTATTTTGATGTATTTCCGCTGCGCGGCATTACTTCGGATGACTGGGAAGAACTACCTTTATTACAACAAATCGGCGATTATTTCTGGCATATGACCTTACCAGTTTTATCTATGGTTATTGGCGGGTTTGCAGGCCTGACCATGCTTACAAAGAACTCGTTTCTTGACGAGATCAACAAACAATATGTTCTTACCGCCAGAGCAAAAGGCCTGTCCGAACGTAAAGTTTTATACGGGCATATCTTCCGTAATGCGATGCTGATCGTCATTGCTGGCTTCCCCAGCGCATTTATGGCTATATTCTTTACCGGCTCATTATTGATTGAGGTAATCTTCTCTCTTGATGGCCTGGGTCTGCTTGGTTACGAATCAATCATCAATCGCGACTACCCTGTTGTACTTGGCACGCTTTACGCATTTTCGCTTATCGGTATGATCCTCACATTGATACGTGATCTGGTCTATGTCGCAGTAGATCCACGCATCGACTTTGAAGCACGCAGCGTTTAACAAAACCATCACCAGACAAGTTACGAAAACAATATGAAAAACTTGCATTTTACCCCTGTTTTGTATTACAAATATGCTCATGCAAGCGATGAAAAAACCACAGCAGCTTGAAGAGCTGGAATTGACCCCGCTGAGCTTTGAAAGGCACAAGGAACAGCTTGTCCATTGCGTATTGGAAACAATGCGCAACACAGATATCGGCCAGAGCGATAAAAACGAAGATTTACGCAAGTTATTAGTGGATCTTCGTCGAAGAAGAGCACGGCTCGAGCATATCAACAAACAGCTCAAACTGTCTCTGATTTCCGGCAGCGCTAATAATACACATCATTAATCATCTGTTTATGGCGCTCGTTCTTGTCCTTTGGGCAGAAAACCCATAATCTATGGTCTATGAAATTATCCCCTGTCACCAAACGTCGTATACACCAATTCAAAACCAATAAGCGCGGTTATTGGAGCTTATGGATATTCCTGTTTATATTCACTGTTTGTTTGTTTGCCGAATTTGTTGCCAATGATAAACCGCTTATCGTTAAATATGATGGCGGGTATTACATGCCTGTATTCCATTCATATCCTGAAACGACTTTTGGCGGTGATTTTGAAACCGAAACAGAATATCGTGATCCCTATGTTATCGAACTGATTACTGACAAAGGCTGGATGGTATGGCCCCCCATCCGCTATTCATACGATACAATAAATTATAATTTGCCACAACCAGCGCCTTCGCCGCCTACAAAAGACAACCTTCTTGGTACAGACGACCAAGGACGCGATGTCGCGGCGCGAGTTATATACGGGTTTAGGTTATCGGTTTTATTCGGACTAAGCCTTACAATCGTCAGTTCTATTATCGGTGTAACGGCAGGTGCATTCCAAGGGTATTACGGCGGCTGGGTTGATTTGATTATGCAGCGCGTGATTGAGGTCTGGACCAGTATGCCCAGCCTGTTTATTCTGATTATCTTTTCATCCATATTCATTCCCGGATTTTGGACTTTGCTGCTGATCTTGCTGCTATTTTCGTGGGTAACACTTGTTGATGTTGTGCGCGCGGAATTTCTGCGCGCTCGTAATTTTGATTATGTCCGTGCAGCCAATGCACTTGGTGTTTCAAACCTGACAATTATGCGCCGCCATGTTCTTCCCAATGCGATGGTCGCCACCATGACCCTTATGCCGTTTATTTTAACCGGCGCGATTACCGCCCTAACCAGTCTTGATTTTCTGGGGTTGGGTTTGCCGCCCGGCGCGCCTTCCTTGGGCGAATTGCTCGCACAGGGAAAGAACAATCTACAGGCACCATGGCTTGGTTTTTCCGGTTTCATCACCTTAGCGCTTATGTTATCGCTGCTGACATTTATCGGTGAAGCTGTGCGTGATGCGTTTGATCCGCGTAAAAATAACGCATAGCTACATTCTCGTAGCAATATACCATAGCCATATCACTATATCCTGATCAAACATTACGAACTCGTACATGGCTACGATATAAACGCCGGTTTACTTGTGATGCTGGCTGAAAAACGCCCAGATCACATCAGTTGCATTCATAGCGTTTGACGGTTTATCACCAAGAGTACTTCCACGTTGACCGCCCGGATATTGGTGTCCGCCATCTTCGACGATGTAATGAATAACGTCCAGCCCCGCCGGACAATCATAACGCCATGCATAAAGGTTAGCATTAAAGCGCTGCTTTACCGCTTCT
>JAUILO010000097.1 GCA_030432775.1 Alphaproteobacteria bacterium | reverse complement strand
AGATGAAGTCCCCTCTTCTTCTTCTTCATCAATCTCGGTCTGTTCATCAGACGCTTTACTTAGAACACGTCTTGCCTCAGCCTTTGAAATAATACTTTGCGCAAGCAAATCATTCACCGCATCTTCCAATGTCTGCATACCGTAACGCATACCTGTTTGAAGCATAGAATAGAGCTGCGATATCTGGTTTTCACGAATCAAATTTCGTACAGCATTCGTACCAACCAGAATTTCATGAGCGCCGACACGCCCAGAGCCATCAGCACGCTTTAGAAGGTTCTGCTGTACAACGCCTTGAATCGATGTTGATAGCATTGTTCTTGCCATATCTTTATCCCCTGACGGGAACACATCGATAATACGGTCAATTGTTTTGGGCGCTGTATTCGCGTGAACCGTACCAAACACCAAGTGCCCAGTCTCAGCCGCCGTCAGTGCCAAAGCCATTGTTTCATAATCACGCATCTCACCCACCAGAATAACATCAGGATCTTCACGAAGCGCAGACTTCAATGCTCTGGCAAAAGATTTGGTATCTGTGCCTACTTCCCTGTGGTTCACCAGACTCTTTTTAGAGGTATGGAAAAATTCCACCGGATCTTCAATCGTCACAATATGTTTGGCGTGATGTTCATTGATGTGATTGATCATAGAAGCCAAAGTGGTCGATTTACCACTACCGGTTTGACCGGCAATCAAAACCATACCTTTTTCAAGCTCGGCAAATTTCCTTAGAACAGGAGGAAGCTCTAACTCCTCCATAGTCGGTATCAAGGAAGGAATCGTACGAAACACAGCCGCCGTCCCTTTTCTTGTCGTGTAACAGTTCACACGAAAACGGGCTTTATCTCCAAGCGCGATCGAGAAATCGATCTCCATATCGCGTTCAAACTCTGTTCTTTGGTCTTCTGTCATAATAGAATAGACCATTGAACGTATATCCTCACTTTCAAGAGGATCGACCTTTACTCTTTTGAGATCCCCATACGCTCGGATAATAGGCGGATTGGACGGACTTAAGTGTAAATCGGATGCATCATTTTGCATCGTAAAGGCTAGAAGCTGTGTAATATCCAAGGTAGACCTCCTTAGAAGGAATAAATATTTGGTTTAACTCTATTTTTTAGTATTGCGCAAAAGTACGAACGAAAGGTAAAAATGCCAGAGAAAAGCATAAGAAAAGTTAAATTTGGTCAATTATAACCTAAAAAATGAAATCCAGCACCCTGTAAAATGAAACAAATATACAAAGACAAAATGATAGCAGGACCAAATGGAAAGAACTTTGTTTTGTATATCCGTGTATAGAAAAGACCAAACACAATACCGCAAATTCCGCACAAAATCATATAAACCGGGATGAAATCAATACCAAGCCAAAGACCGGCCACCAGATAAAACTTCACATCCCCAAACCCCAAACTTGGCTTTTTAAGTACAAAGCTGGTTATTTTGCCCAGCCCCCATATGAGAGCGCCATACACAAAGAAACCAGCCGCCTTCATAGACAATACCATCTTCATCTCATGGATAGATGGCGCCGAATAAAGCAAAAATGCGACATAAAACAAGCCGATTATACCGCTAATCAAAACCAGTTGATCCGGCAGGCGCATCGTTTCTATATCAATAAAAAATAAAGCCACCAAAAGCGGAATAACCGCCATTATAAATAAAGCCTCGTAGCTGAGCCCATATACAGCGTAAACCCCAAGCACTGCCATACAATTCATAAACTCGGCCAGAGGATATGTCAAAGAAATCGGCGCGTGGCAATACCGACATTTTCCAACATTAAAAAGCCATGAAAATAGCGGGATCAAATCGATCGGCTTTAGATTTTTGCCACAATGCGTACAAGCAGAACGAACAGCATCCTGTTTGCGGCTGCTTACTGACCACCATGAGATATTTCTGGGTACACGATATATCAGAGCTGTTGCGAAGCTACCAAAAACCAGCCCCACGAATATAACAGCACTAAACGCTATAAATGGCGGGAGATCTAACAAAGCTGTTTAATCCGGTTTTTAAAGTTATCGATTATCGACGGCGCAAGATTGCAATACGGTCATAAATCAGCTCTCTTGGAATAGCGTTTATGCCATAAACAGCATCAATATCCAGCGCTTTTTGATACGCATCAATGGCGCCGCTCACTTTGCCTGCACGTTCACTGATAATCCCCATATTGTAGTAATGCTGGGCTTTGTTAGGCTCGATACTGGCGGCAATACCTAAGTAACGGATCGCTGCTTCGTAATTACCAAGATCACCTTCGGCAACGCCAAGCTGTGCAGCAAGTGAAGCGTTTTCAGGATGTTTGGCTTGAAGTTCTTGCAAACGTCTTGATGCAACAGATGGGTATTGCTCTTTCAACAGACCCAACAAGTTAACCATCGCACTTGTGTTATTTTCATCAAGATCCAGCAGCTCTTCATAGGCTTGAATGGCTGAGTTCATACGTCCAACTTTGTGTAACGATACTGCGCGCCCCATCAAGATGCGTGGATCACGCTTATTTTTTTCGTATAGCTTATTATACAGATCAAGTGCGGCTTCATAGCGCTCAAGGCTCAAAGCTCTATTGGCTGTTTGCAATAATGCTTCCTGACTATCTGCACGCGTCACCCCGTTTACAACAACAAATTTAGACCCCGGCTCCACAACGGGATCAACCTGACGAGGCCCTACGGCACTTTCCAATGTTGATTTCGGAACATTCACGCCTGAATCGTAGTATTGCGTCGGCTTCACTTTTTTCTGTGCTGCGTTTTCACCAACTTTATAATTCGAACCACTCTTTTGTGTCGGTGATGGCAAGACATTCGGTGTTGCACTTGTTGTGTTACGGTTCATCAGATCATTCATTGTACCATCAGAGTCATATTCTTCATGCTCTACTATCGGCGGAGCCATAGATTCAATACCATTTTTCTGTGTTTCTGTTGCAAAGAAATCATCTTGTGTGTCTTCTTCGATTTGGGCTGTTTCGGGCATTTCTTCGATATTTGAAGGCGCACTACCATAGGCGGGAATTTTAGGCTCCTCATATGCAGGAATCTTGTCATCCATTGAGCCTTGATCCATTTGGCTATCATCACCAAAACTAGGAATTTCAAAGTCATCCGGTGAAACAGTTGTCGATGCCATGTCTTCACTACCGGGGTAAGCTGGTGGCTGCGCATCAATTTCGAAAACATCACCGGACGGGCCGCGCGGAATATCATTTTCAGCGACAGTTGGTTGCGGCAAGCCAAAGCCATCATCCGGCATCGCGCCCATATCATCAACCATATTATTCAAAGGCATAGGTGCATCCGGCATAGAGCCTGCGTCTACGGAATCATACTGTGCTGCCGGGGTTGCAACAGGCGCTGCGGCCACTATTTTATCACTGCCCGCGCTATTCAAGTAGAAATATCCGCCGCCACCTACAGCTGCGATCAAGACTACTGCTATAGCTGCTGCCTTCACAGGAAATCCTGAGGATCTTTTCTTTGTCGCCATGACCGCTTCATCATCATAAAAATCATAATCTTCATCTGAATCTTCGCCAATATCAACGTCTTCACTTTCAAACTCATCTGCAGCAAGATCCTGCAGATCATCCAGATCTTGAAAATCTTCATCTTCTATAGAATCGACGATCTCACTGTCCATAACCTCGACATCAACTTGAAGAGAATCATCACTTACATCCAGATCGCCAGAGCCTGACAATGGTCTATCGGGCGGTGCGACATCCAGTGGTGAAGAACCACCTAATGTGTGATCCTCATCCATATCCAGAGGAGCTGGAGAGCGCGGAGACTGGGTGTTTTCCTCTTCAATAGATAAATCCAGCTTAGGTTTATCCGGGTTCTGATCATCTGACATATAAACTATCCTGTTGAATATAATCCAATATTAAAACTTCATTTTGCGGAGTCGCATAACTTAAATCCTGCAATATTGTAATAGAAATTACCCTATTGATACAGAGGTCATGCAGCTTTCACCTCAATTATATGAATAAAAGCTCTTTCTAGGGTCGGTTCCTTTGTATTTTCTTTCAATTTCGCCGGATCACCCTGAAATACTATTCTACCATTATTTAGCACTGCAACACGATCACATATTTCATCCATGTCAGACAGAATATGTGAACAAACAAATATAGTCTTCCCTTCGGACTTGGTACGTTCTAGCGCATCTTTGACCAATAATCTGGCTTTGGGATCCAAACCACTCATCGGTTCATCCAGAATAAGAAGTGGACACTCACTTAGCAAATTGGCCAAAATACCTAGTTTCTGGCGCATCCCTTTCGAATATGTCTGCACTTTGTTTTTCAACACCGAAGAATTGAGTGCTAAACCTTCTGACAGGCTATAGACACGCTCTTTATCAAAAGGAATATTATACAGTCGCAGGGAAAATTTTATAAACTCGATGCCGCTTAAAAACCATGGCGGATCAAAACGCTCGGGCAGAAAGGCAATTTTACTTTGTGTCTGTTTTGCAAATACGCTGTTACCATCAATAGTAACCTGCCCTTTATCACAATCCCTAAGCCCTAAAATCGATTTAATAATAGTGGTTTTTCCGGCGCCATTTAGACCAATCAAACCAAAGGTCTCTCCATGATCGACAGAAAAAGAAATGTTACTGACAATTTCTTTTTTATCATATGCAACGCATACATCATCAACAAGCAGGGCTGGTGATTGTTTATTCATTACTATTCACTCTGTTTTAAAACATTAACTAGCACGATGGTTCAGCTTACGAAGCTGGATTAATTGGGTGTTCCCGGTATGAACATTCTGGTATCCAGATTGAATCTTTCATGAGCATGTAACCTTACCGGGTAAATGATTTTTGTTTTTTCATCAAACCATTTGATTTCAATATGTTCATTGTATACGTGGATATCCATAATAGTTTCAGGAATGGTTTCAGGCGTAATACGCTGGCCATTCAACCATACAGTCCAGTCTTTATGTGACAAATATGAAATACCGCCAAGACTAAGCTCACGTATGGCATTCACGCTTACTTGTGACTGCGCCGCCGCTGCTGCCGTAGCAGGGTTGGTTGTAGCAATGTTATATTGCTGTTTGGCTTCTTGTAACAAGGCATGCTGCCAATATGTGAAGAACATCGTAATCATTTCATCAGGATATACAGATGGCTCACGCAAATTCTTTTTACCGTCTAAAGTTGTCTGCAATTCCGAATAAACTTTAGGAGATAGCAACTCTTCCCCGCGCCCTTCAAGAACGCCGGATGAATTTGTCTCTTGTTGTACCAATTCTTCGAAAATATCCTCATCTGCCATTTGCGCAGAAGCAGGATTGCACAGAACAAACACGGCTATAGAGGCGCAATACAAACCAGCGAAAAATTTATTTTTAATAGAAAAAATCATCGCCTAGAAGTCCTCTGCAAATGCGTTGAAATCACCGGAAAGTTGATTTTCAGGAACCATAGTTCTCCAATCAAACTTCACCTTGCCTGACACCAAGACAATAGTGTTGCCCGTGCCAATCTCGCGAAGGACTTTTTCATCCACATCCTTATCACGCTTGATTGATAGGCTTGTAATCTGTGTGTGTCCTGGAAACCCGTTTTCAAGCCAAAATATAAAATGATATAATTCTATATCATCCATCGCTTCTATATTCACGCTCACAGGGCTTTTCAAAATAGAATGTTTGGCTTTTTTTGCGGCTGCATTATCTTCGATCTGCGCTGGAGAAATATCAAAGCTTGCACGTAAAACTTTTGTATAGGCACGAATATCAGCCATACGGCGACGGAATGCCAGACGGTCCTGACGATTAAAGAAACCGGCCTCAACCAGATTTTCGTAATCTACCTGCTGTTCCTGAATAAGCTTATAGTTATCTTCTAACTGATAAGTTTCATTTCTTTTGGTTGCGATCTGTGATTTTAAGCCAGAAAGTTCGTTTGTCACCTTCTTGTTTTCAGGTACAAAATAAAGATATGCCGAGGCACCCAATACAAGGTTCACACTCACCAGGATAGCAAGCACAACAATTCGCTTTACTCCTATATGTTTTATCATGGCTTCTGTACCTTCTCGTCAGTAATCATTCTCGTCAGAACAATTTCGGCCGTATAATCATCCTTTGATGAAATAATATTTTCGTTTTCCTTCGCAACACCGGAAACGTTCTGCGTATATTCTGGTCTTGCGACCTGACGCGAAATATCAACCGTATATTCCGGTAAAGCGCGTTTCAAGCGCTGGGTCAGACCATTCACCTCACGAATACTATCCTCGGGCTCAACTGTTGTAGGGAAACTTAACTTTAATACAGCATCAACCTGCGTATCTTCTTTAGGTTTTGCCCCATAGGCCTGATACCCCTGCACAGGCCTAATAACGCGTGAAGTATTCAATATAAATTCATCAAGGCGCAGCTCGTCACCCAATGCTTCGGAAACTGTCTTGATCAATGCCAATGAATTAAGCTGTTTTGTCTCGAAATCTTTATAGGCACTAACAGAACCTTGAATGAGGTTCACATCAAAGCCCAGCGCGTTCATACGCTCTACTTGTTCCTGATATGCTTTTTCAGCGCTGGATAATATAAAAGTCTGATCGGATATATCTTGCTGGGTCTGGATCAATCCTTGTGCATTTGTTGCAACTTGCCAGCCTAAGAAACCAGCACTTAACACCAATAACACACTGGCTGCAGCAGCATATTGCCTTGGCTGATTGATCGCGGTTAATTCTTTTGCGTCCATCGGCAGAATAAAGCTGGTTTTCTTACCAATCCAAGCCGCATGAAGCGCATCAGCGTATCTTGTTTCATCCTGCAAACCAATTTTCAGACCTAAAACGCTGGCAGCTTCCGGTGCGGTAAATGACGTAAATCGTCCGGATTCCAAATTAATCTTGCTCTCAAGAATATCTGTCGCTTCTTTATCACCAATAATGATGAGATCTGTCTTTTCTTCCGGTGAATACCCGAAACGGGACAAATAACTGATTGTCGCCTTAAATTCCTGTATAACCTCCGCTGCCCATTGCTCGGGTCCTGTCGCAGCATCGGAAACAGGCGTCATACGTGTCATGGCCAGCTGTCCATCACGAACAATAACCTGTCTTAACGACCCACATTTGTGTTGTCCCATAAACACAGCCCAGCGAGATTTTTCTTCTGTCGCGCCAGTCAGTTTTTTGGAGAACTGCGCAACCATATCTGTTGATTCAACAGGTAACAGACAAAAACCGGAGATACTCACCATAGACATGCTTACAGCCTTTAATGTCTTGGAGATCGCCTCAGACATCGGAATTGCTGCAAATAAATACATCGTTCCTTTCGGGTCACGCTTTTCACCTTTAATCGGCAAAGCACCACGAATAGGATAATTCGGGAAAGAAACTTCAAGTTTGCGTTTTAAAACTGATTTTTTATCCAAAGGCCCGACTTTTGGAAGTCTTTGACCGCCTTTGAAATGCTGGTCAGTCATGTCATTGACCAGCAATACAGGCTTCGCGCCACAATCTTTCTTGAGAAGATCCGCAACGACATCTTCAAAATCCAGTGTTTCCCAAGGAATATATTCAACTAAACTGACTGCTGACTGGGATGTTGCGTATATGTATAGGCCTTCATCGCTGATGAATAATACAGATCGGTTCTGAGAAAAAAGAGTTAACTGCATCGTGTATTCTTACCTTACATCAAATCACTTATGTTCGAGAAACTTTCGTAAATCGGACCAAACACACCGGCAGCAATCCACATAATCATCCCACCCAATATTAGCGTTAGCATTGGCTCAATCATTGTAATCATTGCTGACACTGCCTCATCCACGTCTTGCGTATAAAATTCAGCAACTTCATCCAGCGTGCCCTTTAGGTTTCCAGATTCTTCACCAACTTTCAACATGCGAACGACCATACTTGGAAATTCTCCAGATGAATTAAACGCATCAGAAAGTGGACTACCATTTTGAACCTGCTCACGCACACCGTCCAAAGCCTCTGAAATAGCCAAATTTGTAATTGTTTTTTGCGCAGCTTCAAGCCCCTGCAACACAGGAATACCACTGGCAAACAATGCACCGAAAGTTTGTGAAAAACGCGCGATATTGATTTTTCGTATCAAACTGCCGAATTTCGGAGCCTTCAACCATAATGCATCAAGCTGATAAGCTGCCGTATCCGATACACTTCGCGCTACCTTATATGATGCGACAATAGCTATAGGCGTTAATATCAGTACATACCAGTAATTCACACAAAAATCGGATGTCACCATCAAAGCTCTGGTATAAATAGGAATCTCTGTCTTCATCTCGCCTTCAATAAAGCCAATAATTTGCGGCACAACTACCGCCATCATCACAACAACGGTTATAATAACAAAGCCGCCAACAAACATAGGGTAACGCGTCGCTTTACGCACTTTGGCCTGCATACCGTCAACCCATTTCATATATTTAATGAGCTGTTTATATACGCCGGATAAATCACCGGTTTCTTCACCAGAAGACACCAGCGAGACGAACAAGCTTGTAAAAACTTTCGGGTGTTTCCCCATAGCTTCAGACAAAGAACTGCCTTCTGATACATCACGATAAATTTCCGACATAATATCGCGTAAGCCATTATGTTCGGTCGTATCACGAATATCACCAAGAGAATCTAGAAGCGGCACGCCTGCGGTCTGCATCTGCAACAAATGGGTAAAGAGCTGAATCAGATCACGTAACTTGATTTTAGCGCCACCAAGCTGCGCCAGCTTACCCTTCTTGTCCGAAATAGCGCCACATTGTACCAGTTCCATCCCCGAGGATTGCAACTGGTTATGCAGGTCAATCTCGTTTGCCGCGGCAATCACACCACGAACCTGACGACCTTTTGAATTAACAGCTCTATATTTATATCTTTGCATAGTACAAACCAGACAGGTTTAAAGAATCACAATTGTTTAATTACTTAGGATAACACGTAAATTTTCTTTAATCATTAACATTGACGACTTTTGCTAACGCATCAAAGGTTGTCACCCCTTCCAAGATTTTCAGCATGCCATCATCACGCATACTTTTAAAGCCATTTTCAATAGCTTTAGCTCTTAAATCAGCTTTAGACGCTGCCCTTGCAAGCAATTCATCCAAATCCTCATCAAAATACAGAATTTCAACCACAGCCGTACGGCCTTTATACCCCATACCGCCACAAACTTTACAGCCACCTTGGCGCGCACGGTAAATAGTCGGAGCATCCGATGCCTCGACCCCCATTAAACGGCATTCCTCTTCACTAGCAGTATAAGGTTCGCGGCAATCCTTACAGACCCGGCGCACAAGACGCTGGGCGAAAATAGAAACAATCGCACCGGCCACCATGCCTGGCTTTAACCCCAGATCAAAAAGTCGCGGTACCGCACCGAACGAATCATTCGTGTGAAGTGTGGTA
>JAUILO010000096.1 GCA_030432775.1 Alphaproteobacteria bacterium | reverse complement strand
TTATGCAAAAACAATGACAGAGGCCATGCAAATGGTCCGCGACACTTTAGGGGAAGATGCAATCATCGTCGCTACGCGCGAAGAAAATGGTGGTAAATCGGTCCGTGTCACAGCAGCCATAGAAAGAATTGACCATTATGAAGATGATTATAAGGAAGACATGGATAACAGTGTTCAAATAAGAAGTGATTCATCGCCAGAGCCAGCTGAAAAAGACTGGTACAATGATGGTTTGAGCGCAGATGACGAAGAAGAAGCCGTTATCGAACAACTCACCGATGCCATGATCAAGCATGCGGTTCCCGAAGATGTCACAGACCAGATTATTTCTTGCGCGACTGTTGTGGGACTTGATCAGGCCCATCCGGCACTTGTTGCCGCACTTGAGCATTTATATTCATTCAGACCGCTTAACGAAAAACCGGGCGGCAAAGCCACAATGCTTGTTGGCCCTCCTGGTGCCGGGAAAACACTCGTTACGGCAAAACTTGCCACACGCAGCGTACTTGCCGGGCAAAAAGTTGCCGTTCTGACCACAGATACAGTCCGCGCCGGTGGTGTGGAGCAATTATCTGCGTTCACAAAATTATTACGTGTTCCCCTGCAAAGAGCCAACGACATCAAGGCGCTAACTATGGCTCTTGACGAAGTGCGCGATGCAGACAAAATATTTATCGACACGGCTGGTCTTAACCCATTCCAACCTGAAGATATGCGAGACATGGCAAGACTTACAGCACTTGGCAATATCGACCCCGTGCTGGTTATGCCTGCCGGAATGGACGCTGAAGAATCCGGCGAAATTGCCCGTATATTCGGCACGCTCGGTGTACGGTCTATGGTTACAAGCCGCATTGATCTGGCGCGCCGTTTGGGCGGTTTATTATCCGCCGCACATCATGGTGGCCTCATATTTGCAGATATCAGTAACACACCGAAAGTCGCAGACGGACTTTCACCACTTTCACCGGAAAGACTAGCCGGATTATTAATGCCGAAATCAAAGAAACAAAAACCACATGTACAACATCAAAATCCAGAACGAAAAACAGAGACAGTTTAATAAAGAGCGTATAGGATAAGGACAAGAGAAGCAGGATAGAGAGATGACTGAATCAGCTACAGCCGATAAAAAAGTCGAAGCACCAAAAGGACCGGTTTTCCGTAGAGGGAAAAACGTGATTGCTGTCGCCAGTGGCAAAGGTGGTGTTGGCAAAACATTCTTCTCTATCTCTTTGGCGCATGCAATTTCAAAATCAGGCAAAAAAGTGCTTCTATTTGACGGTGATTTGGGTCTTGCCAATGTTGATGTACAACTTGGACTTATGCCAAAACGCGATCTGAATGACGTGATACGTGGCCGCCTCAGCCTTGAGAAAATAATTCAAAGACACCCTGAAACGGGTCTGGACATTATCGCCGGACGTTCCGGTCAGGCCTCCCTTTCCGCGCTACCAAGCCAGCGCCTTGCTATGCTTCGTGACCAGCTTCTGGAAGTAGCGGAAAAATATGACGTTGTAATTATAGACCTTGGCGCCGGTGTTGATCGCACAGTGCGCATGATGTCTGCTTCGGCAACAAAAACACTGCTGGTCACAACAGATGAGCCAACATCCCTTACAGATGCTTATGCCTTTATCAAACTAGGCAACGCTGCGGGCATGTCGAAAAATGTAAGTATTGTCGTCAATCAGGCACCAAGCCGTATTGAAGGTGAAAAAACATATAAAACACTTCTTAAAGCTTGTGAGAATTTCTTGCGACTGACGCCGGACCTTGCCGGTATGGTTAGCCATGATCCACGCGTTAAGGAAACAATCCGCGCCCAGACACCGCTTCTTATCCGCTCACCAAATACAAATGCGGCCGAAGACATTGAAAAGATTGCAAAATATGCAATTAAAGAACTTGAGTTATCACAAAAAGCCATGGCAAAAGTTTAATTCACTGCCTGCGTTATCCCCCTTCATTCAACGCAATGCTTAGATGTCATTTATTTACCAAATAATGATACAATAGACCTATGAGCGATTCAGGATATTCAAACTTATCACCCGAGCTATCACGCAGGATTAGCCAGCTTCGTGCTGAAAGACTTGCGCAAAATGCACGTGTTGAAGACACATCCGGCGAACTTGGCGATGTACGGAAAGCAACACGTTTACGCGGCGAAGTAGTTGAACGCAGAAAAGACAACACAGTGCGCGTGCGCACCGAGCGCGGCGAGGTTACGGTGAAGGTATCAGGCCGCGAAGCCCAAATTCCCCGCGAAGGCGATCAGGTAGATATAGAGCTACAACCCGGTAGACCGCCAAGACAAGCACGCATTGACGCTGTACCGCCGGAAGCCGTACAGCAAGAGACAAGCTCACAGGCAGATGCACCAACAAATGCGCCAACACAAAACGCCGAACCTGTGAACACGGAAATAACAGCAGATATTCCAAAAACAATTCAAACCATTAAAGACAGTGCAGCGCCACTACCGCAAACACCGCCCGCCACAGCCCGTGCAAGCGCACTTTTACCGGATACACTCATTCGCCTGACACCAGTTACAGAAGACCAGATCATACCCGTGCTTCCCGGTACACAGACAGTGCAAAGCGCTCCGGACAATATCATTGATAATTATGCAACGATCAAAGCGAAAAACATAACAGCGCTTGCAACATTGAACGCTCAGCAGATCATAAATGAAACTGTCGCCACACTATACTCACCCCCTGCAACAGATCTGGGCGCACCACTAACGATCACGCAAATTAACGATACAGCCATCAATTCGTCTGTTTTTACCAATGCTCCTGATAACATCAATCAGACGGGCAATTCGAAAGCAACAATACAAAGCAGCACGCAAACAGAGCTGCTATCGGCCGCCCATTCATTCATAAAACCGCAAATAACAAGCAATATACAGATTACACAAAGCACCTATAACACAGCGCAAAGTCCAACGCATAATCTGGGGCAAGCCGCATTACCTCGCCAAAACCAGCTTGTGCAACTGCCCGCGCTAACCAGCCTTGCGGCCAGCCAAATACAAACCCATCTGCAACATATAACCCAGCACACAGCACAGCTCATAACAACGACGCCGCAAAATATAAGCACAGGAATCACACCGCAACCACAAACGCAGCACACATCACCAGCGACAAGCGCAAAATTTATTGATGCACGTATTGTAAATATTGATTCACAAAGCACGCATTTATTTGACCCCCAGCAGCTTCATCAAAACACCGAAACACAGCTCGCGCCAGTGCGAGGTGTTCAAAGCACTGCGCATAATACGCAATCGCCCCTGCAGAATCTCGAATTTTTATCCCGTCAAACAAATCCGCTCACAGGGCATGGCAACGAACACGGCACAGTGCAAAACACAGCATCCTCACTACAGGCCGAAATCATAGGTTTTACAGCGAAAGGCAGTCTGCCTGTGGTAAATTTTTTATCGGCAGGTGGACTATTCTCACAGCCCTATAGCTTGCAATTCATTGCCAATAATCTTGGTCAGGGATCACAGATAGAACTACAACCGCACACAACACAACTTGCGCAAGCCGCACAATCAATCAGCAGCGCAGCCGTCCAGCCCTTATTCGCATCCCTAACACAACTGCAGTGGCCAGCACTTGACGAATTGAACCAGATTATGCAGCAAACCGGTAGCCAGAATTTGATGCAATCCGTATCACAAAGCCTGCCATCACCGGCGGCGCCAAACAAACTACCTGCGGCGGCGTTGTTATTTATCTCAGCCATACGCGGCGGCGATATTAGCGGCTGGATGAATGATAAAACAATTGAGACTCTACGCCGCCTTGGCAAATCAGATATGCTGGGCCGCATATCGCGAGATATGGGAAGTTTATCAAAATCCACCTCCGATCCCATTACGCAAGACTGGCGCGGTATGCCGCTCCCCATGGCATGGGAGAACGAAATAAGCCATGTCATGCTCTATTATAAAAAAGACGATCAAGCCGATGATGAGAATAGCGAGAATGACAGAAAAAAAGGAACACGCTTCTTATTTGATCTGCATCTGAGCAAAATGGGACCTGTGCAGCTTGATGGCTATCATCGCAAAGAACGCCTTGATTTAATTGTCCGCACCCATGAACGGCTGAGCAATGAAATGCAAATTGCCATGCGCGGCCTATATGTACAAGCGCTTGAAAATGTAGGTACAGCGGGCGAATTATCCTTCCAGAATAAGGCCGAGCAATGGGTTCATATTCAGGCCGATAAAGAAAACACATTCTATCACGCCTAAGCCACCACCAGTCTTCCGGCACAGAACATAACAAGATGCGACAATATTTTGACTTACCTCTGTGTTTTATGTTAAATTCTCCGCCACAATAAAACAAAAAGAATAGTAAAGCGGTAACATAATGTTTGAAGTATTAGGTAAATCTATACGCGGTGTATTTTTAGCTGCAGCAACAGCATGCAGCGCCGTTACATTTGTCGGCAACTGGCAAATTGGTCACCACGTGATCCAGCAAGATGACGTTCACCCGCTCGTTCCCGCCACAATCGGAACAGCTATCGCGCCTTACTCCACTTATGTAAGCTGGGAACAGGCACATAAAACTATAAAATATGATATTGGCGGCGATAACGTTATTACCAGTGTTGCAAGACACACACCTGATTCATGGGATACCGAATTGAAATGGACATTTGCTATTTTAGGTGCGCCCGGATCTATGATAGGCAATATCGGCGGATCTATAACAGGTTATATGGCGCGCGACCATGAATTTCACGGCTCCCGCCCCAGCTTATAACTTTGTCGAAGGATTTAACCATCATCCTCTAACCCCTGTTTGCGATAGGCATCTATTGCAATTTCATCCAGTTCTTTGGATTCTTTGGCCTTCACCTCAGAATCTTCTTTCTTCTGACGCTGCTTTTGAACAATTTCGACTTTTTTCTGTTCGGCAAAGGCCGATCGCACCTCTTCTTGTGCAGCAATAATCCGAACCTCCAACCTTGCAAGCTGGCCATCTAGCGCCCTGACTTTTGCACGCGCGCCTTCCAGGTACGTTAGCAAGAACGCCGATGTTTCGCGCTCTTCCCGCTCTTCTGCTTCCCGCGCCACTTTCTTCTCGGCCTCCATTTCGGCCAGAATACGGGCTTTTTGTTTTTCAAGATCTTCGGACTGACGATATAAATTCGACAACACCTTCTGTTTTTCATCAACAGTGTGTTTGCGGTAACGAATTAATCCATCCAGCTCACCCATAGTTTAACATCCGCCCTCTATGTCGTTGCCGGCGCAACAGGCTCGCGCTCTGCGCTGTCTATCATGCCCACAATCTGCGCCAGCATTTCAAAACTCTGATCAATGGATGAACGGTCCCCCTTACGCTGGCCTAAAAACTCTTCGATTTGCGGATATAGCATAATAGCTTCATCCACCGCCGGATCACTCCCCTTACGGTAAGCGCCCAGACGAATAAGTTCTTCCATATTTTCATATGTCGTTATGATTTGCTTGGCGCGTTTTAATATATCATTCCGCATGGGCGATACGGCTTCGGGCATAGAACGCGACACAGATTTCAACACATCAATCGCAGGGTAACGCCCCCGATCGGCAATTTCGCGGCGCATAACAATATGCCCGTCCACAATACCGCGCACAGCATCGGAAATCGGTTCGTTATGATCATCACCTTCCACCAGCACGGAAAACAGCCCGGTAATTGAGCCTTGCCCCTGTGCGCCTGGGCCTGCACGTTCAAGCAATCTGGCGAGTTCACCAAAAGTTGTCGGCGGATACCCCTTTGTTGTAGGAGGCTCGCCAACAGATAAACCAATCTCGCGCTGCGCCATGGCAAAACGCGTTAGCGAATCCATCAAACACAAAACCTTCTTGCCTTGATTGCGGTAATGTTCGGCAATACACATTGTGACATATGCCGCCTGACGACGCATTAATGCGGGTTCATCACCCGTAGCAACAACAACAACCGACCGCTTTAAACCTTCTTCGCCCAGATCATCTTCCAAAAACTCCTGCACCTCGCGCCCACGTTCACCAATCAGACCAATGACACTTATTTCGGCCTCGGTATAACGCGCCATCATCGACAGCAACACAGACTTACCAACACCGGAGCCAGAAAAAATACCCATACGCTGTCCGCGACAGGTGGCAAGAAAGCTATTAACCGCACGAACACCTAAATCCAGCTGTTCTTCAACGCGCTGACGGCTATGTGGCGCTGGTGGTTTATTCCGAAGCGGAATAGCATGCGCGCCGGGCATAAGCGGCCCCTTGCCGTCTATCGGCTGACCCAAGCCGTTAATAACGCGTCCCGCCCAGTTATCATGCGGCATAATGACTGGCTTTTCGCGTTGAATATAGGCGCGCGAGCCAAGGCTGATCCCCTCAAGCGAACCAAACGGCATCAATAAAGCATGGTCATCTTTAAAACCAACCACCTCACAAGGTATATCCAGATCTTCGTTCGGGCGAATATGAACATGCGAGCCAATGGAAAGCCCCTGACCGAAACCAGCGATTTCAACCAGAAGTCCTAAAACTTTGGTTACTTTGCCGTAGACTTCGTAGTCCGGCATTTGGGCAATCACTGCCTGTGCTTGTTCAGATAAACGATCCATAAATTAAGGCCACAAAATATAATGTCAGAAAGGATTAAACGGTGATTTTAACCTAGTATACCATGCGAAATACACTATTCCCAACATTCCGCACAAAGAATTCGTTAAAAAAATTGTTAACCTCTTTAATATTTGTTAATATATTTGTTAATAAAGTTTAACGGGGAATTAATGCCCGCAAAGGGTAATTATTGTGATTATTGACCATTCACGCTCATGATGAGCTATGCAAAAAGGAAGAAACCATGCGTGTTTTACTGATCGAAGATGATGCTTCTACAGCCAAGAGCATTGAGCTTATGCTTAAATCCGAAGGCTATATTATCGACTCCACGGATTTAGGAGAAGATGGCATCGAAATTGGAAAGATATATGATTACGACATCATTATTCTGGATCTTATGTTACCGGATATGGACGGATATGAAGTTTTGAAAAACTTGCGTGCTGCCAAAATCGAAACACCTATTCTAATCTTGTCCGGTCTTGCCGAACTTGATAACAAGATTAAAGGTCTTGGCTTTGGTGCGGATGACTACCTGACCAAACCATTTGACAAACGTGAGCTGATCGCCCGAATTCAAGCGATTGTGCGCCGTTCACAAGGCCATTCACAAAGCATCATCGAAACAGGAAAAATCAAGGTGAACCTTGATAGCCGCACAGTTGATGTAAACGACAAAACCCTTCACCTGACCGGTAAAGAATACGGCATTATTGAGCTGCTATCTTTACGCAAAGGCACAACACTTACCAAAGAAATGTTCCTAAACCACCTATATGGCGGCATGGACGAGCCGGAAGTAAAGATTATTGACGTGTTTATTTGCAAATTGCGTAAGAAATTACAAGAAGCTGCTGATGGTGATAACTACATCGAAACAGTATGGGGACGCGGTTATGTCCTAAGAGATCCTGAAGGAAGCTCTAACCAGAAAGTTGCAAACGGCTAATCCGGCCTTTCAACACACGAAATACCGAATATTGAAACCCCGCCTTCTGGCGGGTTTTCTTTACCTGTCTTAATGCCGCTGCGCACCCCTTACCCCTCATAAATTCTCACAAATATTGAACATATCCTGTACTATTCAAGAGGTATGAGCTGCGTATTGACCTGGTCAGAACGTAACGATAAAATCCCAACACAACACAAAAAAGGCCGTAAAAATTATAGAATTGGCAATATAAACTAGACAATCAATGCCATAGCCCATAGAGGTAAGAACATGAAAAATCTTGCAAACATCCTGACTATTACGCGCATAATTGTTTTGCCTTTTATCGTCGTCCTGTTCTTTATCCCCGGCCAGTGGTCTGCCTGGGCCTGTCTTACCTTATATGCCATTGGCGCGCTGACAGATTTCTTTGATGGATGGGTTGCCCGCAAATTTCAGCAAGAATCAGAATTTGGCCGTTTTCTGGACCCGATTTCAGACAAAATATTTGTCATGACAATTATGCTGATGCTTGTGGCTTCGGGCATTATCTCCCATATCTGGGTTATTTTGATTCTTGTCATTATGATGCGCGAATTTCTGGTATCGGGCATACGGGAATTTCTAGGCCCTAAGAATGTACAAATGCCGGTGACCAAGCTGGCAAAATGGAAGACCACCGCACAAATGGTTGCGCTCGGCTTTTTAATTATCGGTGATTTATCCAGCTTTTACTGGTTTGCCGGCATTATTTTGCTCTGTATTGCCACTGTGCTGACTGTCATCACCGGTTGGGGCTATTTAAAAGCCAGCATACCGCATGTAAGGGGCTAGGCCATAATTCACCCAATAAAGGTTTCACCACGCTATGAACGCTGCATTCCCCCTTATAAGACCTGTTTTATTCGCTTTTCCGCCGGAAACGGCACATACACTAACATTAAAGGCTTTAAAACTCGGTTTAGGGCCGAAAATCGAACAAAAACCCGATCCTATCCTCTCATCCACCTTATGGGGGATAAACTTCCCACGCCCCACCGGCCTTGCCGCCGGATTTGATAAAAATGCGGAAATCATCAAACCGTGTTTTGATATGGGCTTTGGCTTTGTCGAAGTGGGTACAGTTACCCCCAAGCCACAAAAAGGTAACCCGAAACCACGGATATTCCGCGATACAAAAACCCAATCAGTCATAAACCGCATGGGTTTTCCTAATGACGGCGTTGAAACATTCAAAACAAACGTCAACGCCTATTTAAAAGATCAAAAGCGCGACGGAGACATTCTTGGCATCAATATCGGCCTGAACAAAGACCAGACCGAACCTGCCGAAGATTACAAAACACTCATTCAGGAACTGGGGAATATTGCCGATTACCTGACAATCAACATATCATCCCCCAACACACCGGGACTGCGTAACCTGCAAAAGCGCGCGTTTTTAATGCAGCTTTTAGAACAAATTCGCGAAGAACTTGACAAATCATGCACAGCCGGAAAGACCAAACCACCTGTTCTTATCAAGCTCGCGCCTGATCTTGATGAGGAACAACGCGAAGAACTGGCACAAACAGCGCTGGATGCGAAAATTGATGGGCTAATCTTGACCAATACGACCCTTGCACGTCCTGATTATCTGGGTGAATATTACCGAAAAGAACAAGGCGGGTTAAGCGGCAAACCACTAGCCAGAAAATCCACCCAAATTATTCACAACTTTTACGCGCTCACCAAAGGAAAAATACCGATAATTGGCTTGGGCGGTATATCTTCAGGCGAAGACGCCTATAAAAAGATACGCGCAGGTGCATCACTGGTACAGATTTACACTGGCCTCATCTATCAAGGGCCGGAGTTGATAGATGAGGCCAGTGTAAATCTGTACCAGTGATGCACCTGCGCGTATCT
>JAUILO010000095.1 GCA_030432775.1 Alphaproteobacteria bacterium | reverse complement strand
TGGTCAATTTATTCGTATCGGTCAATTATTCTGCTCGATTATCAAGCAACGCCACTATTACACAGCTTCCGCGCCACTGATAATTTCGATCAATTCTTTCGTAATAAACGCCTGACGCGCACGGTTATATTGCAGTGTAAGATCTTTAATCAAATCACCCGCATTACGTGTTGCGTTATCCATCGCAGTCATTCTAGCCGCCTGCTCACCAGCAGCACTATCAAGCAACGCACGGTAAATCTGAACACTCAAATTCTTTGGCAATAACTGCGCAAATAACAGATCCTGTGAAGGTTCAAACTCGTATGATACCTGTATAGCTTTTTCTTCTTCGCCATTATCATGCGTGCTGAACACATCATCATTTGCCGCTTCCGGCTCTATCGCACCCATAGAATATGGGATCAACTGACGTATCTCCGGTTTCTGGCTCAATACAGAAGCAAACTCGTTATAAATCAACGTGCATGTATCAAAATCACCGATATCAAAACCATCCAGAATACACTGGGTAATTTTATCTGCCTCTGTGAAGCTGATCGAATTTTTCTTGCCCGACAGATTAACAAAGCTCTCATAGATTTTATCTCTGTGCGTACGCATCAAACCATCACGCACCTTACGGCCCACACAGATCAACTTGACTGTCTTGCCATTACCTTGAAGCTCTCGAATTTGTTGCTGTGCTCTACGCACCAAGTTCGCATTAAAACCACCACAAAGACCGCGATCTGCTGCGATCACCACTAATAGATGAACATCATCCTTACCAGTACCGATCAGTAATTTAGGGCTGGATGGTGTTACCTGCACATCAGCAGCAAGGCGCGACATCATATCACCCATTGCTTCCGCATATGGCTGGCTGGCTTCAGCCTGATCCTGTGCCTTACGCAGCTTACTCGCAGCCACCATTTTCATGGCTGAAGTAATCTTCCGCGTAGACTTCACAGAAACAATGCGTTCTCTATAATCACGCAAACTTACCATCTAAATATCCTTCCCTTGCCTATCAAACTTATGCAGCGTCTTTAAGGCCAGTGTATGAACTTGTGAACGCCTCGAGATAATCAGAGATTTTCTTTTCAAGCGCATCATCCAAAGCTTTTTTCTCTTTGATTTCTGCAAGGATACCAGAGCCAGCAGCACGAATATCCGTCAAAAGTCTGTGTTCGTAATCGTTTACATCATCCACAGCAACACTATCAAGGTAACCACGTGTACCTGCGTAGATCACAACAACTTGCTCTTCCACAGTAAGCGGTGAGTATTGAGGTTGCTTCAATAGCTGTGTCAAACGCGCGCCACGACCAAGAAGTTTCTGTGTTGAAGCATCAAGATCAGAAGCAAACTGAGAGAACGCTTCCATTTCACGGTACTGCGCAAGTTCAAGTTTAATCGAACCAGAAACCTGTTTCATCGCTTTAATCTGCGCGGCTGAACCAACACGTGATACAGACAGACCCACGTTAATCGCAGGACGGATACCTTTAAAGAACAAAGTTGTTTCAAGGAAAATCTGACCATCTGTAATCGAGATTACGTTTGTCGGGATATACGCAGACACGTCACCAGCCTGTGTTTCAATAACAGGAAGCGCAGTCAATGAACCTCCGCCTTGTTCATCATTCATCTTCGCCGCACGTTCTAACAAACGAGAGTGAATGTAGAAAACATCACCTGGGTACGCTTCACGCCCCGGCGGACGACGAAGAAGCAATGACATCTGACGGTAAGCAACAGCCTGTTTTGACAAATCATCATAAACAACCAATGCATGTAGACCATTATCACGGAAATATTCACCCATCGCACACGCTGTATAAGGAGCCAGAAACTGCATTGGCGCAGGATCAGATGCTGTCGCAGCAACAACAATCGAGTATTCCATTGCACCTTGCTCTTCAAGTTCTTTTACAAGCTGGGCAACAGTAGATCGTTTTTGACCAATCGCAACATAGATACAGTACAAATGCTCTTTTTCATCATCTGAACTGTTGAAATTTTTCTGGTTAATAATTGTATCAATCGCAACAGCAGTTTTACCTGTCTGACGGTCACCAATGATCAATTCACGCTGGCCACGGCCGATTGGCACAAGAGCGTCAAGCGCTTTAATACCGGACTGCATTGGCTCATGAACAGATTTACGTGGAATAATGCCCGGTGCTTTCACTTCAACACGACTTTCCAGTTTAGCCTTGATCGGTCCTTTACCATCAATAGGGTTACCCAATCCATCAACAACACGGCCTAGCAATTCCTTACCAACAGGCACTTTAACAATCTCGCCTGTACGACGAACAATATCGCCTTCCTTGATGTATCTGTCTTCACCAAAAATAACGACACCAACATTATCAGCCTCAAGGTTCAAAGCCATACCTTTAATGCCGCCCGGGAATTCAACCATTTCACCGGCACGAACATTATCAAGTCCGTAAACACGTGCAACACCATCACCAACAGACAATACCTGTCCTATTTCGGCGACATCAGCCTGTGTGCTAAATTCTGCAATCTGCTTCTTGAGAATATCAGAGATCTCTGCTGCACGAATTTCCATCTTTTCTTCCTTTTCTAAACTCTTCTTGTTGTTAATGTCGTCTTTTGTATTTTGTTTAAGTTATTTCTTCAGAGGGGTCGTCGGTCTACACCGCCCCTATTAGGCTGATTTTTTCACTTCTTGGGCGCCGTGGCTCATCGCTCTTTCCAAGCGTTCAAGCTTACGACGCACAGAATCGTCAATCATTGTAGAGCCCACAGTGACAATCATGCCACCAAGCAGATCTTTATCAACAGACACATCAACAGCAACATTAGCGCCTAGAGCCTTGCTAATCTGTGCTTGAAGTTCTTTGGTCTGTTTATCTGTAAGGGCAAAGGCCGTTTCAACTTTAGCCACCATATCACCGCGCTGGGTTGCCAATGCGTTTTCAAACGCCTTAACAATAGATGGCAAGTAAGGCAGGCGTCCGTTTTGCGCGAGCACGCCCAGAAAATTTGAAGTAATTTGGGATAATTTTGCCTTCTTGGCAATCTCAAGAATCGTAGAAAGCTTCACAGATCTTGAAACAACAGGCTTTTCAACGAAAGAAGCGAAATCTTCTGAACTTTCCAGCATAGCTTTTAGAGAGAGAATATCCTTCTCTACATCTTTCAATTTCTTGGAATCGCCTGCCAAATCCATAAGAGCCGAAGCATAACGTACACTTACGATATTTGATGCCGAAGAATTCGATGTCACTATAATTACCTTCTTACTGTATGTTTACCCGAGGTGGATTTAGCATACCAAAACCTGCTTTGCAAGACCTTGAATCCATTTATCTGCGTTATTTATAACGCTTTTTTCATCAATCTAAAAGACCAAAGGATTCCATGACCCCATAAGAGAATATTGTAGCCCTCAAAAACTCGAAACGTTCATCGTCTACAAACAGCAAACCAGCGGTCTTGAACAACAACAAATGTATCACATAAATCTCGAGAGTTCTGCGGCCAAATAACTGGAAAAAGCCTACCACAGGTCGCGGCATGCGCACGGTTAATTCCGGATATTCTTTAAAGCTGAACCCATATAATAAAAACATCACCACCGATATACCCGCAGCTAAGACCATTAATTGTGTATGCGAAAACCCGAAACTGACATATTGCAAAAGCAAAAACACGAACATCGAAGCCACCATATAGACCTGCACATCATTCCTGCTCACAGGCCTTCCATAGCGTTCTGCGCCATCTTGGTAAGCGCGCACCATATAACCGAACATCGCTACTATCAGGCCAAGAACGCCATATTCGAACATAAACGAGGTCGGCACAGTCAACATTGATAGAATAAAGAAGATCGCCCAGAACACATTCTGGTCTCTTTGCGTTCCACGCATCACATAATCTATGCTCCAGCGGATAAACAGCATCGTACCCAGAATATTCAGCGGCAAAGCACCAAGGCCTGTCACAAGATTGGCCACAACCAAAATCGCCATACCGGCCCACATACGCCACCCCATATCTCTTGAGCGTGCATAACCGATTAAAAAGAACCATATCGGAACACAAAGCCTGCCCACAACACGTAACCACATCTGATCTTCGAAGAAATAGTCACCAACATGATCGACCAACATCAATAATATAGCTGCGGTTTTGAAGAAATCATAAGATGTCAGATTGCGTGTTAGAACTTTGGTCATGTCTTAAATCTCTCTAACGATTAGAACCGCACCTTGGCAATAGGTACAAAAGATCATAACGGATATCTTATAAAATGATAAGCGCTCTATTCACATTCTAACCTGCAAACCGTGCCAGAACACCTAAATGCGACCAATCAACACGCAACGTCCACGATGCGCCGCATAATAAATAACAAAACAATCATCCCGATATACGTGAATTCCTTTGATAATCTAATATATATGCCCTATAATTATAGGTGCTGGCTTTGCCAGCTATGACGCTAAACCTTTTACGGAATAAGCGTTGTGGACCCGGGGGCAGTGCCCGGCGGCTCCACCAAAATAATGGCCACCGTTTTTGATGACCATTTGAGGGAGCCAATATTACACAACGCCCACCATTATTTCGGTGGGGCCGAAACAGGATCGACACGCGTAGTAAAGGTAAGAGTTGCGTTCGGCATGGTACCGCCGTTAATGGACTTATTTTATAAATGCAAACGATAACTTCGCATTTGGTGTAGCTGCTAACGACAACCTAGTTGTCGAAGGTGGTGAAGCAATCGCCGCTTAATTTTAAGTCGCGAAAGCATACACAAACTAATTCCTAAGCTCTAATGCAGCTTAGGTGGGGTGTGGGTCGACCTCGCAACAGAACTGGACCACTTTTACTCACTGCACCGCTATTCACTGTGTCGCCTTATCCATAAAATTAAACACCATAAACCACCAGCAACACATACCTAGCAAGCCCTTCACTGCTGAATAAACACCGCTTCTGCAAAGCACACACATCTTTTCCACAGCTATATCCCGTATGTTTTACCCATAGCACTAGATTAAAGGCCCAAGAATATGCGAATCATAACGGGTAACGTTTTTCCGGCGTTAATCTTATTGCACTGCCAATTGTGCCAACACCCAAAATAATGTAGAATAAGCTATGATTGATAATGATGAAATTTTGCGCTACGACCGAATGGTAGAAACCGCACTCCGCGGCGTAGTGAAACACGCGATTGAAGAAATCAAAGAGCATGGCCTGCCAAGCGACCATCATTTCTACATCACATTCACAACCGATTATCCCGGCGTTGATATTCCCGATTATTTGCGTGATCGTTACCCTGGCGAAATGACAATTGTCCTGCAATATCAATTCACAGACCTCGAGATAAATGACGAAAGAATGAGCGTTACATTATCATTCAACAACGTCCCTGAAAAATTGACTGTGCCGCTTAATGCGATCACAATCTTTGCCGACCCATCGGTCAACTTCGCGCTACAATTCCAGCCACTTGGCGATGATATGGATGATGATCTGGATGAAATATCAATCGATGA
The DNA here is from genome assembly GCA_030432775.1 of Alphaproteobacteria bacterium. Lineage (GTDB taxonomy): Bacteria > Pseudomonadota > Alphaproteobacteria > Micavibrionales > Micavibrionaceae > JASMHE01. Next base: position 4,004 of record JAUILO010000095.1, on the reverse strand, counting down.
AACCAGCATCGCGACACCATCAAGCAGTTCCGATGATGGCGATGATGATGATGGCAAAAAAGGTGAAGTCGTATCGCTGGATCAATTCCGCAAAAAAGACGACTAATCAACTCCCCCTATATATTCCAGCCATAATCGCCCTCTTGAGATGACAATCTTGAGAGAACAATTTAGAAATCACTCTCTTGCGCTTCTTCTTTTTCCGCAAAAGCCCCTGCACGATTCAAAAGAGAAGATAATCAATAAGCTTTTTTACAAAGAACGCTTATAATCTTCCAGCACCTTTAAAACACTATGGTATTCTTTTTCTAAACTTGCAAATTGCTCACGCAGCTTATCCGTATCCTTGCTTCCGCCGCTCGTATCTTCAATATCTTCGGATAACTGCGCCAGCGACATCGCACCAACCTGTCCTGCGACTGATTTTAACGCATGCGAAGACAGCTCGATTGTTTTGAACTCTGCCGCCTCAAGTGCCGTTTTTATCGTCTGGCAATGCACCTTCATATCACGAATAACAGAATCAACAACTCCGGCGACGCTGCCCGGTGCGTATTCACGCATATCATCCAGAAAATCCATCAGAACATGCACATTCACTCAGCTACATCCTCTTTTTCAAACAACAGAACCATATCACCTTCTTTGGCCTGTGGGTCTGATTCCGGACTGCTGATCATTAAAATATCGTTGGAAATAATACCAATCTTAATCCGGAATTCCGATGGCGCAGCAATTTCATCTTCGGATTTATCGGTCCCGACTTTTGTCACACGGAAACGCCAGCCATTACGATACTTACGCCCCCAATCATAATAATTCATTGTCGAACGACCCATAATCCGTCCGGTAATTGTCTCTGACAACTTCTTGTGATCCGGCCCGCCCATTTCCTCGAATGAAATCTGGAATACATTCTCGCGGCCAAAATCCGGCGCAATCTCGTTACAAACAAGCGAGTTATAGGCCGAGTTATCCGTCGCCGCCAAAATTGTGCCATACGAATCAAAGCCCAGATTATACTCTGTCTCCTCGGATAACACTTCGCCATAATAAACAGGAATATTAGCAAGACGTGCCGGCTTCAAACGGTGCCAATTCGTATCGACCAGCAATACCGGAACGTTTTGGCCTTTCAGCGTTTCGGCCAATTGCAGTGTCCAGTCATTCGCGCCCACCACAATTAAGCCGTTTTGTTCTTCAGCAACAAGCCCCAATCGGCGGGCAAGCGGTTTGAATGTCAGCCCATGCAAAATAACGGTCAGGAAGACGATACCAAAGGAAAGTGGCAATAATTTGGCTCCATCTTCAAAACCGGCTTCAACCAACAAAGGGCCCATCACACCGGCGATAGCCGCACAAACCACCCCACGCGGCGCTATCCAGCCAATAAGAAGTTTTTGTTTTATATGCATGCCCGTGCCAAGACTGGATAAAAACACAGTCGCCGGACGAATTAAAAAGATCACCGCCGCAATAAAGATCACGCCGCGAATATCAACCTGTTTCAACAATGCCGGCTCAAGATTGGCCGTCAATAAAATGAAAATACCGGACACCAAAAGCAATGTGATTGTTTCTTTAAAACGCTTGATTTCCTCCATACTGGAAACGCGCTTATTGGCAAGCGTCATACCATAAATAGTCACGGCAATCAGGCCGGATTCATGGAACGCCAGATTACACGCAGTAAACAGCGCCAGCACAGTAGAAACAAGGAAAGGTGCCTTGAGATATTCCGGCATCAAACCGCGCTCTAACACATCAGCCGTAATGCGTCCGAACAAATAACTCAATAACATTTCGCCAATAATAATGGACGGGAACTGTACATAAAGGAAGTTGTCCTGTAGCGCGACATTGCCTGATAATTTGAAATACTCATATGCCAGAACAGCAAAGATAACGCCGACAGGGTCATTGATAATCCCCTCCCACTTCAAAACCGATCCCACCCGCGCATCCACACGCGAATGACGCAGCATAGGCATGATCACAGTCGGGCCCGTCACGACAAGAATACCACCAAAAGTAATCGCCACAGGCCAGCTTAATCCGGCAATATGATGCGCGCCAAAACTCAACAACGCCCAGCCCAGCGGCGCTCCAACAATAATAATACGGCGCACAGCATGGCCGATTTCCCTGATTTCCCGAAAACGCAGCTGCAAACTACCCTCAAACAGGATAATCGCCACAGCCGCAGATATCGCAGGCTGCAATAAATCACCCAGCAATTCATCTGGCTGAATAAAACCGGCAACCGGCCCTAAAATAAAGCCAAGCAATAACAAAAACACAATGGCGGGAACATGTAATTTCCACGCAGTCCACTGCGCTGCGAAACTGGCTAAACTGACAACGGCAATCTGGGAAAGCAAACCTGCAGGCACTGTTATTCCTTTTTATCTTGGTTCGTGATTATTTATTCTAGGCAAAAGATTAGCATACGCAGCATAAGCTCTACAGGTTTTTCTACCCGCAAACAGCACTTATTCCATCACGACCAGTACATTTATTCTATGACTCAGCGAGCCTACCCCTAGCCCCAAAAGCGATAGCACACTATTACAACAGCAAAGCCCGCATGTACACACCTTCCCTTCGCTGATCCACAGACACACACCAGCACACCACCCCACGCACGCTGTTGTCGGGCACACAGTACGAAGGCATGCTGTTGTCTTTCGTCGACACGATGACGGTCAGCGAGCAGTTCGATCAGCGCGTCGAGGATCAGGTCGCGGGTCTTGCGGGCTTGTTCCTGTCGGAGCGGGGAGTGGTAGGGCCGGGCTGATTCGTCGTTCATGGACTGGGCGCTGGCTCGGGCTGGTGTCTTCGCCCGACCACCGTACTGAGAATTCACGCCATTTGCAAGAGATCTCTATTGACAATATGCTTCTCTCGCGAATATGGTCGGGCTTCGACACGACCACTGCATCAAGGAGACCGCCCGTGACCATGACCGAGACCCGAGACGTGCTGATTGCCTCGCCCGAGGACCGCGATCGCTGCACCGCCACGTTCGTCGCCGCGTTCGTGAACGACCCGCTCATGCGGTGGATGTTCCCCGACGCAGATCAGTACTTCACGTTCTTCCCACAGGTGATCCGCCACTACGGCGGAAACGCCTTCGATCTGGCACTGCGTTCCGGACCGACGACTTCGCCGGCGGCGCCTGTTGGCTCGCGCCTGGCGAGTCCGTCGACGAGGAGGCGCTCGGCGGGGTCCTCGAAGCCGGCATCGAGTCCGCACGCCTCGGCGTCATCTTCGAGTTCATGGAGCAGGTCGGCGCGTCCCACCCCGACGGCGACCACTGGCACCTGCCCGGAATCGGCGTCGACCCGTGCCGCCAGGGTGCTGGCATCGGCTCACTGCTGCTCGCCCACACCCCCGCCGACGTCGACCGCAACGACGCCGTCGCATATCTCGAGTCGTCGAACCCATTGAACGTCGCGCTGTACGAGCGGTTCGGATTCGAGGTCATCGCCGAAATCCAGGCCGGCGACTCGCCCACGATCTGGCCGATGCTGCGCCCAGCCAACCCCTCGACCTGACACCCCAGCCATCTGCACTCGGTCGGCTCAGGCGTTCTCGAACACCGGGACCGATGGATCGCCCCATAGCGAGGCACCGGCTCGGCGCAACGCACGCCAGCAAGATCCCACCGCCCAGGACACGCCGATCCGTGCCACCGCCGGCGCGATCGGTCACCGCCGCTCGGGACGGTGCAGTGCTCGGCTTGGGTAGCTATGGCGGTGAAAGTGTGACGTCACGCTTGGGTCGATATGCCCGTGAAAGTGTGACGCAACAGTGGGGCCGCAGAGCGCCGCGGTCGCCCCGGCGTCGGCCGCGTTACCGGGCGGTGGTTACGGGTGCATGGTTGCGGTGCGTGGGGACGGCTTCGAAGGTGCTCACCGGCTTCCGAGGTTGCGCCGACGCTGCGGCGCCCCTGTGATCAGACGGCCAGTTTGCGGCGGTAGTAGATGAGGCGGAAGAAGTCG
>JAUILO010000094.1 GCA_030432775.1 Alphaproteobacteria bacterium | reverse complement strand
CAGAATGATAAAAAGGTCGCGATATTGCCGATGCACGCCAAGGCCGGTACGCGTAAGTTTGATTTTAAGCTGCGCCAGTTCCGTCTTCAGGATGTGTCTAATCTGGCCGCCACGCTGAACGCAGATGATATACCGCTTATTGCGCTTGGTGATATGAATACAGTTGGGAATGGCGAGAATATCGACCCTAGGGATGAGCTTAAAAAGGCGCAGTATTTGCTTTATGACCCAACATCGGAGGATGCCTATAAAGACTGGGAAGCTGCCAAGCTTATTTTGCTTGATAAGGACCAGCCTAATACATGGAAGGGCATTGGTAAAAAGAAGCAGCGCTATGGAGAATCTGATCTTGATCATGTTTTTATATCCGAAGATTTCAAGAATGCTGTAGGATCCGTTAATGATAGCGGATCACAAGTGCGCGTTGGCGGCTGGACGGATTTGACCAGTGAGCCTGATAAAGAAGAATGGGTTAGAACAAGATCAGATCACGGCTATCTGATCTTGGATATTAATATGGCGCCTTCATCTCCGTAATGCCTCGATTACTATCATGACTTGCCTTGGCCACTTTAGTTAAACTATTAAAATATTAATTTTTTCTTTGACATATCACAACTTGTCTCTTAAGTTTTATCTATTAACATATTAATGAATTAGAAACTACTAATGAGCAGGTATAGCTATGACCCAAACGCATGATTTGCGCCTGGTGTTCTGGAATGTCAGAGATTTAGGCGACGACCAATTTGTATCCGATGAATCATCGAGATTAGAGACGATTAAGGATCTTATCGTTGATAACGATGTGGATGTTATGTGTTTGGCCGAGGTCGCTGATCCTGCTATCACAACACGCTTGGAAGATGTTCTACCCAAAAATTATTCGGTTGTTTTATCGGACTCTCCGAATAGACATCATCTGGCTGTCATATTTAAAAATGCAGCCGCACATAATAATATCACCGTCACCCAGCGTAATGAGTTTACAGGCCCAAAAAACAAAGAGCGGGTCTATCCACTTATAGAGGTCGAGCAAGGCGAGTATAAGCTGGCTATTTTAGGAATGCATGCCAAGGCGGGGGTAGGCAGTTATAATTTCAAGATAAGGCGTGAAAGATTACAAACGGTGGCCGGGCTTGCGGCATCTCTGCGCTCAGATCAAGTACCTTTTATTGCGTTCGGCGATTTAAATACGCTTGGCAATAACAGCCAGATTACCGCGCAGGACGAGATTATCCGCACAAAGCGTATGTTATATGGGCCATCTGGTGATGATGGTTTTGCCAATCTACCCTCCGGACGTCTGGTTCTTTTGGAAAAAGACCATTCGGCAAGCTGGCTGGGTGTGGGGGAACTTGCGAAATATGGGCAGTCAAATATGGACCATGTCTTTGTATCGCACGGTTTTACTGACAATATCATCAATGTGAATGATGACGGTGCCAAGGTTCATGTCGGTGGATGGCCGGAAGTTACAGGTGATGCGGCACGCCAGAAATGGGTTTATGATAATTCCGACCATGGTTATTTGATGCTGGATGTGAAGTTCGGGAACCCATCTCCGTAGATTGATGCCAATTTGGTGAAATCCTGTTTATGGATTTGATGTTGCTCTATTTTCTTTATGGCCGTGAGTGTTACTATGAACCTCATGGATTTAAAAGAAGAAGACATTTTAGTGCAGGCGATTTATGACCATTGGTATTATGTGGCCAAAGGCCGTGCTTTGAAACAATTTCTGGGCAGTATAAAAGTACCGCAGGTGCTTGATGTTGGCGCAGGTTCGGGCATTTTTTCGCGCCAGCTTCTGGACGCGGGCATATGTGATAGTGCTATATGTGTTGATCCCAATTACGATACAGAACACATAGAAGAACATAACGGCAAAACTATAGAATTTACGCGCAGTATTGATAATACGACCCAGCATCTTAGCCTGATGATGGATGTGCTGGAACATGTGCCGGATGATACGGCGCTTGTGAAAGAATATAGCGATACGATGGAAAAGGGCGCATATGTCTTGATTACCGTACCTGCATTTTCATTTTTATGGTCAGGGCATGATGTGTTTTTGGAACATTACCGCCGCTACACACCTAAAATGCTGCATAGAGCTGTGCAGGATGCAGGGCTTGAGGTTGTACAAACCCGTTTATTTTTTGCTAGCCTTTTTCCGCTTGTTGCTTTAATTCGCTTAGTAAAGAATGTTTTGCGTAAAAAAGGCGCTATTGAACCCAGAAGTGAACTGGCAATTTATCCGAAATGGTTGAACAAATTGCTGATTGCTATACATGGTATAGAAAGAGTTTCACTTTTTCGTATAAATAAACTAGCAGGTCTAAGCATTTTCTGTTTATGTAGGAAACCATGACATATAACGAAGAATTACTGGATAAGGCAAAGCGCCACCCCGAGAAGCAAAAAAACCCTGATCGTCCGATGGGGAAAAAGCCGGAGTGGATTAAAGTTAAAGCGCCTCAGGGCAAAACATATCATGAAACACGTGATATTGTTAAAAATTTCAAATTGACAACTGTGTGTGAAGAAGCTGGCTGTCCGAATATCGGGGAATGCTGGAATAAAAAACATGCGACATTCATGATTATGGGTGAAGTTTGTACGCGTGCCTGTTCATTTTGTAATGTGGCCACGGGTAAGCCGAATGAACTTGATAAAATGGAGCCATTGCGCGTTGGCGTGGCTGTTGAGAAAATGGGGCTTAAACACGTTGTTATCACATCAGTTGATCGTGATGATCTGGACGATAGCGGCGCGCGTCATTTCGTGAAAACAATTGAGGCGATCCGTTTTAAATCTCCTGACACTACGGTTGAAATTCTACCGGGTGATTTCAGAGGCAAGCTTGATGATATCGATAGTGTGACTATGGCGCGTCCTGATGTGTTTAACCACAATCTGGAAACTGTGCCGCGTTTGTACCCAACTATTCGTCCGGGCGCACGTTTCTTTAGGTCTTTGCGTTTATTAGAACGCGTTAAAGAAGTTGATCCAACGATCTTTACAAAATCAGGCCTGATGGTTGGTCTTGGCGAGACAATTGAGGAAGTTGGACAGGTTATGGACGATTTGCGCGCCGCCGATGTTGATTTCCTGACTGTCGGTCAATATTTACAGCCAACACCTAAACATGCACCGGTTGATCGTTTCTGGTCGCCTGATGAGTTTAAAAAGCTTGAAACAATGGCGCGTGCAAAAGGCTTTTTGATGGTATCAGCATCTCCGCTGACCAGATCATCCCACCATGCTGGTGAAGATTTCCAGCGCTTGAAAGAAGCCAGAGAAGCCAAGATGGCTAAAGTTGCGGCTGAATAATATTAACGTCAATCAAGGATGACAGCCTTATAACAGAGCTTTTATTCATTATACTTACCACCTGGATGTAATTACTGCATTTGCCTGCCCATGACCAAACATGCCGAAAAACGAAACCTGCCTTACACACCAGAGCAATTATTTGATCTGGTCGCTGCGGTTGATTTATATCCGGAATTTCTGCCGTGGTGTTTTGCCAGCCGTATTACAAAGCGTGAGGGTGATGTGTTTTATGCCGATCTGATTATTGGTTATAAACTGATCCGTGAGAAGTTTACTTCACGTGTTACTTTAACACGGCCATACCATATCCATGTTGAATATCTATCAGGACCAATGAAATATTTATCAAATCACTGGCGGTTCATTGAAGAAGCAGATGGCACATGTACTATCGATTTTTATGTAGAATTCGAGTTTAAAAATAAGATATTTCAAAACCTTATCGGTGCTTTCTTTAGCGAAGCTATTAAGAGAATGGTAAAGGCATTTGAATTAAGAGCACAAGAGCTTTATGAACCCATAGAAAAATAACTAACCCTGCGCCACAGTCTCTGCGTCAAAATAGGGGTAGCGATAGGATAATTCTATATCTTGACCATTCAATGTTCTAAACGAAGTCGTTTCGGATCGATCCGTACGCATTGCGTCAAACCCTGATAAATGCAGAATACCAATACGTTCATGTGGAACGAATGGTTCTACGAATACTTTTTCATCCTGATCCCATAATGGTTTATGTTCACATAGCCAATGCGTCCATGCCGGTAAAATCTCCACCGGCAGGCCTTCAACGTGAACCATGACACCAAGGGCGAGCTGTTCGGCGGTAAATGCATTGCCGCGGCGGCTTTTTAATATTTTTTCTATTATTTTCTGCCATGCATCCCAGTGTGGCGCCTCTTTATGCAGGCAAAATGCCCCGGCAAGCAATTGATGTTCCGGAAATAGATGTTCAGCCATTCTGCGGCCAAATGCTTTTTTAGAATTAGAGAAGTAAAAGCTACGGCATTTTGGCGGCAATAGGCCACGGAATTTCACACGCATTGATTTTGGATAGGATCGGTCAACACCTGCGGTCAGGGCTATATGTTTTTTCTGTGCGCCTTCGATGAATAAATCAACACCTTCCCAGTCCTGTATCCAGGTGTCTGAATCCATCCAGAAATACAGATCATAATCGGGGAAGTAATTTTTTAAATAAGGACGGCATATGCAGGATTTTAAAAACTCGCGCCCTTGTATCTTGCGCGCGGGAATCGGGCAGGGCCAGTCCGGTTTTACTATTTTGGTTACGATTGAGCCAAGCAATTCGCACTGGCGATCTGTAAGACCGGTATCCAGAATACAGATATCAAAATCATCGCTTTTAGGAAAACGGCGGATAGAATGAACCCATTCCATGAGCATTGGGAAGTAATTGCTATCGGAACCACTGATGAAGGCTATTTTTTCGGTCATTTTTTGCTAGCTTAATTTGGAAATGTATGAGGATCTGTATTATGTGAGGATTTGTATTAATTGTCATTGATTGTTTTTAACACAATTTGAAGGGCTTGATATAATGTTTGTTGGCGTACGCTGCCTCTATCACCATCAAAATTATGTTTGGTTGCATGGGTGATGCCATTATATGAAACACCGATATAAACCAACCCCACAGGTTTTTCAGGGGTGATGCCACCAGGTCCTGCGATACCCGTGCAGGATACGGCGATTTGCGCATGCGAGTTTTTAACCGCGCCACTTGCCATTTCTTCGGCCACTTCCTGACTTACTGCGCCTTTTCTTTGGAATAACTCTTTGGCGACGCCAAGCATTTCTATTTTGGCTTGATTGCAATAGGTGACAAAGCCGCGTTCAAACACAGAGGAAGAACCGGCATAGTCGGTTATTGTCTTGGATATCAGGCCGCCCGTGCAGGATTCAGCTGTGCTGATCTTGATCTTCTTGTCTTTTAGGGCTGCCATAAGTTTTTGGGTGACGCTGTCTATATCTGCTGTATCTATCTCGGTCATAATTTGAATTTCTCCAGCTGATTATTGCTCAATACGATGCTCAATACGAATTGTGACCATTGCCTGACAGGCAATACCTTCTTCGCGACCAGTAAAGCCAAGGCGCTCGGACGTTGTGGCCTTTACGCTGATCAAATTGATATCAACGCCGCATATTTGTGCTATTTTCTGGCGCATAGAGTGTACGTGCGGGCCGATTTTTGGTCTTTCGCATATAATGGTTAGATCTGCATTATTGAGGGTGGCATTGTTTTCTTCGAGCAAGTCTATCGCTTTTTTTAAAAACACGGCGCTATCCATATTCTTCCATTTATTATCAGAGGGCGGGAAGTGGGTGCCGATATCGCCTTGTGCGATAGATCCTAATATCGCGTCGGTCAGTGCATGAAGTACGACATCTGCGTCTGAATGACCGCTGAGGCGTTTTTCATGATCAATATCAATGCCGCCTAACCTGATCGGGCCTGATTGCGCGTGATCAAATGCGTGTACATCATACCCTAGGCCGCTTCGAATTGAGTTTGTGTTCTGTATTGCTGAATTCATAGTCTGCTCCATCAGATAGCGAGCCAAGTCATAATCTTTATCATAGGTGATCTTGATATTATCGGTGCTGCTTTTAACAAAGGCAAGCGTGCTATGGCCGCTCGCATTTAATATGGAAGTATCATCGGTAAAACGCGCCAGATCATCTTTAAGCATATTATGATGCGCGTTGATTAACAGACCGTATTGGAATAGCTGGGGTGTTTGTATTGTCCACAGAGCGTGTCTATCGACGTAATTTCCGTTTTCACGCCTTAATGTATCTGTGACAGGGGTTGCGTAAGTGGCAGCGCCAAATTCATGTGTTTTCTGGATAGCATCTTCCAGAACTTTAGGGTCAAATAAGGGTCTTGCTGCATCATGTATGATGATTATATCTTTATCTATTACATTAGTTAAACTGTTTAAGCCATTGTTTATACTTATACTTCTATATTTTATATCACCGATAACAGGAGGCGGTAAATCATAATTTTGCATCGCGTCATTGTAATAATTGATGTGATCGGGGTGTATGATAACTCGTATATCTTCAGCCTGTGTTATAGACAGAAATTTATCAACTGAATGTGCCAATACTGCTTTGCCGCCGAGCGGTAGATATTGCTTGGGAATTTCGTTGCCAAATCTAGTCCCTGAACCAGAGGCAGCAATGAGGACAGAGATTTTTATGTCTCCGTTTTTTTCCATGCTTTGTCTTGATGTTTTTTCCATAGTGCCTTATGGTCTGTAGCGTTGCTATCAAGCGTTAGATTAGATTTTGGAATATATTCTAGCAGTACTAATGTCAAGCATAGTAAGATAAGCGACTTTGATACCGCTAGGGCAGGAAGTGTTGTTACATGACACAAATTAACCAGACAGAACCTCATAAAGAGCTTGATGAGACCACGTCAAATTCTAGGCAAGAGCGCCAGAATAATGGCTTTTTAGATATAGCTACTGGCTGGGTAAACACAATTTTTCATCAGAATAGCATGACACAGAAAAAGAAGTTTTTTAGAATCAGTGCCAATAAACTGGCTTTCTTATTGACGATATCTTCAATCATCAGCTGTGTGGCTACTTATGCCGCTTTTACCGAAACACCGCCATTTGGTGATGATCCCAATACGGTTATCTGGCTTCTTAACCTTGATCTGGTATTGCTCCTTCTTTTGGTATCACTTATTGCACGCCGTATTGTGAGCATCTGGAGTGGCCGCCGCCGCAATATTGCCGGTTCAAAGTTTCATGTCAGGCTGGTTTTTATCTTTAGCCTACTGACCGCTCTGCCAGCGATTATCATGACGATTTTCTCGGCTTATTTTCTGCAATTTGGCGTTCATAGCTGGTTTAGCGAGCGTGTACGTACGGCTGTTACTGAATCCCAGGCTGTGGCAGAATCTTATCTTGAAGAACACAGACAGATCATTCGAGCCGATATTCTGGCTATGGCGAATGATATTGACCGTCATACGAGCCTGTTGGTGGAAAACCCGCAGGCTTTTGAAAGCATCATGCAAAACCAGTCATTATTCCGTAACTTGTCCGAATCCATTGTTTTTGATACCTCGGGGCGGATATTGGCAAAATCAGGTCTTAGTTTTAGTTTGCCCGTTGAAACAATTCCTGACTATGCCATGACACAGGCTATTGAGGGGGAAGTGGTCGTGATGACTGGGGGCTCGGATAACCGCGTTTATGCGCTGGTGAAACTCCGTAATATGATTGGCGGCTATCTTTTTGTCGGTAGAATGGTTGATCCCACAGTTTTGGGGCATTTGGCCGATACCAAACAAGCTGTGCAGGAATATATACAGCTAGAGAACGAACGATCAGGCTTGCAGCTAACAATTACGATGATCTTTTTGGTTGTGGCGCTCTTATTGGTGTTTGCCGCTATTTGGCTCGGCATTGCGATGGCGCGGCAAATCGTGACCCCGATTAGCGCGCTGATTAGCGCTGCTGATAGGGTGCGATCGGGTGATTTAACCGCACGGGTGCCTGATTTTGAGACAAAAGATGAATTTGATGTTCTGGGCCGTGCGTTTAACAAAATGACAAGCCAGATACAGGATCAACGAAATGAGCTGGTTGATGCCAATCGTCAGCTTGATGATCGTCGCAGGTTCACCGAAACGGTGCTGGCGGGTGTTTCATCCGGTGTTGTTGGTCTGGATGCTGAAGGCGTTATAACGCTTGCGAATAATTCGGCATCAAATTTATTCCAGACTGATGGCAGGGATATGACAGGCCGTAACATTGTAACTGTGTTGCCGGATATACTGGATATATTGAATAAGGCCTATAAGAAGCCAGAAAAAACTTACCAGACAGAAATTCCGTTGTTGCGCGAGGATGGCAGTCGCCGCACATTGCTTATGCGGGTTAGTGTTGATCTTGCAAGCAATAATGATGAAAATTCCGAAAAAGCCATCTCCGGTACTGTTTTAACCTTCGATGACATATCCGATCTGCAGGCAGCACAAAGAAAGGCGGCCTGGGCGGATGTGGCGCGGCGTATTGCTCATGAAATTAAAAACCCGCTTACACCGATCCAGTTATCTGCTGAGCGTTTAAAACGTAAGTATCTCAAGCAAATTGAAGTTGATCCAGAGACTTTTGCGAAATGTACGGATACAATTATTCATCATGTGGGTGACATAGGGCGTATGGTCAATGAATTTTCGGCATTCGCACGTATGCCTGAACCAAAGCTTAAGCGCAATAAAACAGGAAGACATCTTCAGGATCTTATCGTTATGCAGCGTGAAGCGCATCATAAGATGAAATTCGAGACAATTTTTGAAAACGAAAACTTGCGCGATATCGAGACGTTTTGCGATATCAACCAGATCCGTCAGGCATTTACCAATATCATTCAGAATGCTGTAGATTCTATTGAATCTAATCAGGCAGAACTGCTGCAAGGCGGGGTGAGTAAGGATGATCTGGAAACAGGACATATCCGGATATTCATGCACCAGGGGAAAGATAGCGAAAATTTATATGTCTCTGTGTCTGATAACGGGGCAGGCCTTCCCAAAGAAACGGATGTTGAACATTTGACTGAACCATATGTTACTCACAAGGCAAAGGGTACCGGACTGGGCTTAGCCATTGTCAAAAAGATTATGGACGACCATAATGGTAAAATAATTTTAGGTGTCACAGATCAATTGAAAGACACAGATAACTGGAAGGATCTTGGCGGGGCAACAATTACACTTGTTATACCGCTATATGTGAATGAAGATGTCATGCACAAAGATGCGGACAGTGACACAGATAATTTGGCTGCAATAGGTTAAGGTAAAGCAAAATAGTATGACGGCAGATATTTTAATCATAGATGACGAAGAAGATATCAGAAGTCTCATCCGCGGTATTCTGGAGGATGAGGGCTATCATATTCGTGAGGCCGGTAACGATCAAAAGGCCTATGCCAGTATTGAAGCTAAAAAGCCTGATTTGATCATTCTGGATATATGGCTGCATAACAGCGAGGATGACGGTATGGAAATTTTGGCACGCGCCAAAAAGCTGTACCCGTTTTTACCTGTTTTGATGATCAGTGGTCATGGTACAATTGAAACTGCGGTCAGTGCCATTAAACATGGCGCGTATGATTTTATTGAAAAACCCTTTAAATCCGATCGTTTGATTTTGATGATCGAACGCGCGCTGGAAACTGCAAAACTTAGAGCAGAAAATGAAAGCCTGAAAAGAAAGAGT
>JAUILO010000093.1 GCA_030432775.1 Alphaproteobacteria bacterium | reverse complement strand
AAGTCTGTGGAGTTAGTCTATGTGAACAGACGTTATGCTGGCAATAATGGGCAAGATGTAGAGCATGAGAACCGGTTTGAAGAATTGTTTGGTCAAGGTGTTAAACTAAAGAAAATCACTGTAGAAATAACGGATGAGCGGGTGAATTGGGGGCTGGTAGATGAGCATTTACCAGCAACATATCATTCTGAAATTACAGAAAAATGGCGTGACTTACCGTATGAGTTTCGAAGTAAAATTTATGGTTTAACTAGATTCAGGCAAGGAGTAGTGAAATGACTATTAATTCTAACCTGATGAATGCTATTTTGAGCATGGATGCTTATAATAGAGGGTATAATGCTGCAATAGAAATATACCCTGAAGATCAGACGGATAATAAATTCTTAGGCACTGCCAAAATTGTTAAAAATTCATCTGTTGTTTTTAATGATAGCGATCAAGCCATAGGCTTCTACGCGCTCGCTTATCAAATCAAAGATTCCAGCGGCAATGTGGTTGATAATGTTATCGCCTATCGCGGGACGGATGGCCCTAACCCCATTCCCGATGACAGCGATGTGACCAATGGTTGGTTATTAGGCGCGGGGAATTACAATGCAACCCAAGGGACGATGGCGGTTAATTTCTACAAGGAAGTTGCCAAGCAAATTGGCGGCGCTGACGTTGATTTACAAGCGGTGAATATCTCAACAACCGGGCATTCGCTGGGCGGTGGTTTCGCAGGGTTTATAGCGGTGAATGATAACAATCAAGACATAAGGAAAGCAGCATGAAAAAGGTAGTTTTGGTCATTATCGGAGTTTGTGTTTTGGTGGGGCTGGCGTATGCGGCGTTTGAGCTTTCGAGTAAGGACAAGCATTATAGTTGGCGGTATAAAATGACCGTGGAGGTCGAAACGCCCGAAGGCATCAAAAGTGGCAACGCGGTGCGGCAGGTTAATGTTGATTGGAAAGCGATTGGATGGGATCAAATAAACAACCAGCCGCATTATTCGACAAAGCGGAATGTTTCCGGTGAGGCGGTGGTCGTTGACCTTGGAGATAGAGGAACGCTATTTGCCTTGATCGATAGTAGGGCTTATTACGCAGCCCCTAGAGCTTTTGGGATTTTTAAATTTGAGGATGTGCAAGCCCTTCCAATCGGAAGTACGGCTGAGCTTGAATGTGATGGCAATTTTGAATGTCCGAAGATGGTGATGTTTAAAGACATAAACGATCCGAAGTCTGTGGAGCTAGTCTATGTGAACAGACGTTATGCTGGCAATAATGGGCAAGATGTAGAGCATGAGAACCGGTTTGAAGAATTGTTTGGTCAAGGTGTTAAACTAAAGAAAATCAATGTAGAAATAACGGATGAGCGGGTGACTAGAGACATAGTTGATAAATATCTACCTCAGAGTTTCTGGGATCAATTTAATCTATGGTGGGAGCAATTAGACGTTAGGACAAAATCTAAAAAAGCGAATCTTTTTTACTTTAAACACGGAGCAGAAAAATGAATTCTAGTATATTTAAAGCTATACTTTCCATGGATGCTTACAATAGGGGGTATGATGCGGGAGAGTTTCGATGAAAATAAGTTTTATTGCATTAGGGGTTTTATTGGCTAGTGTTGCTGCCGCATTTGTGATGAGTGATATTCACGTTTCATATACCCTGCATGTCAAAACGACAGTTGTTGTTGAAACGCCGGAAGGCGAGGTGTCTGGTTCCGCCGTGCGTGAAATATCCAATTCTGCCTCCAGCATTAGTCTGGGCTGGACAATGGCGACAAATGCGCCGGATATTCGCGGCGAAGCCGTTGTCGTTGATCTGGGAGAGCGCGGCACGCTTTTCTCATTGATATCCGATGGCACAGATTACGAGATGTATCAGGTGTTCCCTACGCCGAAGATTCCCGAAACATCGCTGGAAGGCATTAAATATTACAAGAAAACATTGAAGCCGGGCATGAAGGGGGAGTTAAATCCGAATGAGCGACCGGGTTATCCAGCGCTGGTGACATTTACCGATATGAATAATCCGAAATCTGTCACGCTTGTGCGTGGCTATGTGTTTCATCCCGAAACCCAGACATCTGAGTTGGAAAATCATTTTGAAGAATTATTCGGCGAGGGAGTGAGTCTGAAAGCTATTGAGCTTGAGGTGACGAAAGAGCCGGTGACCAAGAAAATAGACGCGGTTTTGCCGTGGCTTTCTACTGTTAAAAAAGGGTCTTTAGACGGCAGACTTTCTGGCGGCGGGCCAGAACTCTCAAACATTTTACATTATGGGAATTTTAAAAAGGGAGAGAAGCAATGAATGATTTAATTTTAAAAGCCGTCTTGGCGATGGATTCCTATAATCGCGGATACGAAGCGCGGCTTAATTATAATCGTCATTAAATTGCCTTATCAGCCTTTATTTCCAGCCGCTTCGGGGACTTCTATGCCATCATCTTTATAAAGGTTGAGCTTGTTACGCAATGTACGGATGGAAATACCAAGAATATTGGCCGCGTGGGTGCGGTTACCAAGGCAGTGATCAAGTGTATTGATAATCATGTCGCGCTCGACATCGGCAATACTGCGGCCGACTAAATTCTCGATAATGGCCTGGTCGCCTGAATGGGGCGCGGCTGATTGCGCAGTGGATGCCGTGTCGGCGGGTTTTGTTTGTTGCGTATTTGCAGTCGATGCGCCCGACACACCGCCCGAGCTTGGTGCTTGTGTTGGCGCGCTGGCCGAGGCGGCAGTGCCAGCCATTTTACCTTCGATATGAACGGCGGCAGGTTCAATTTCATCTTCCATCGACATTAAAATTGCGCGATGCATTGTGTTTTCAAGTTCACGGATGTTACCGCGCCATGTATGATTGCGCAGGATTTCCGATGTTTCAGGGGCAATTTTCTTTTTCTCGACACCGTTTTGATCGGCATATTTATCGGCAAAGAATTGCGCCAGTGCAATGATATCGCCTTTACGTTCACGCAGGGCGGGCAGGCGGATATTCACCACGTTTAAACGGAAATATAAATCTTCTCTGAACTCACCTTTATTGACGGATTCCTCAAGGTTGCGGTTTGATGTGGCGATAATGCGCACATTGACCTTTACCGAATCGTTGCTGCCGACACGGGTAATCTCGCGTTCTTGTAATGCGCGCAGCAATTTAGCCTGTAATAACGGGTGCATTTCCGAAATTTCATCAAGCAGCAATGTACCGCCATCGGCTTCTTCGAATTTACCGATGCGACGGCCTGTCGCCCCTGTGAACGCGCCTTTTTCATGACCAAATAATTCTGATTCAAGAAGGTTATCAGGAATTGCGGCACAGTTTAGCGCGATAAACACACCGTCACTGCGTTTTGATTTGCGGTGAATATAGCTGGACATCACTTCCTTACCTGTACCGGATTCACCGGTGATCAGGACAGTGGCTTCGCTGGGCGCGATTTTGTCGGCCAGTTTTACAACATCCTGCATGGCCGGATCGCCCGCGATCATCGCGTTTGATTCCTCGGTCACCGCTTCCAATATCGCGGCGATTAATTCGGCATCAGGGGGAAGCGGGACATATTCTTTTGCTCCGGCCTTAATAGCGCGCACAGCTGTTTGCGCATCTGTACCAATACCGCAGGCGACAACGGGCAGGTGAAAGCGTTCGTCTTCCAGCATTTTGACGAAATCGTCGATCTTTTGTTTGACGTCAACCATTGCCACATCTGCACCTTTACCATTGCGCAGCGCGCCCATGGCTTGTTCGATATCTTCACAATGGGTCACTTTGGCACCGCGCTGTATAGCGATTTTTCCAGCAGCACTGATATGTCCTTCGAGGCGACCTATTATCATCAGGCGCATAAACGTCTCTCCTTGGTCCTACGTATTATGATTTAAAATATTGTATGTGGTCATCCGGCGGCAGTGAGCTGTTTAGCAACATTTCCAGTCTGCGCGGGTTGTCTTGTTGTGCGATTGAAGTCATAGCCGTCAGGATCATTCCTTTAATCATAGCTTCATCATTCGAGTTTCTTTCAAGCTTGGCGCTGAGTGGTCCGAGGATAACGGTACCTAATATAGCGCCATAAAATGTTGTGAGAAGGGCAATCGCCATTGCTGGGCCGATTGTTGCCGGATCTTCGAGCTGTGCGAGCATTTGCACCAGACCAACTAGCGTACCGATAAGCCCCATTGCCGGCGCAATTTCAGAGCCGCGCCGTACTATGCTGGCGGCACGTTTATGACGGCTAACCAATGAGTCAACTTCTTGTCCCAAAACGTGATCAATATCATCTGCGGAATAACCGTCTGTTACAAGGCGAACGGCCTTGAACAAAAACGGGTCTTTCTGGACTTCGCTTTCAACGCTGGACAGTGCCAGAATACCGCGCTTGCGGGCGAGGGAGGCTATCACCATAAGCTGTGTTGCCATTTGGGACGGTTTGCGAACGCGGCGTAATAAGGTTTTGCCGATAATACCGGGAACATGTTTAAGCTCTGCGCTGCTATAGGCAACACTGGTTGCGGCCATTGTGCCAAACACAACAATCAGGAATGCCGGGGCGTTCAAAAAGTTTGCATCGCTCCTGCCTGTGGCAATTGCACCGACAATAAGGGCAAGTGCAACAATCAAGCCTAAAATAGTGGCGTAATCTGGCTGGATAACGGGCGGCACAACTTTAAGATCAAGCTCGTTTGCTGCTCTTTGTGCGGCTCTTTGTGCGGCATCTGTCGTCATTTTCTAAGATATTCCCTCAGGGCTAATTTATCAATTAACACTTATATTCTATGTTCTATCCGATTTTACAATCTCTGTCATTGTTACGCCGAGTTTATCATCAACAACGACAACCTCGCCACGGGCAACAAGCCTGTTATTTACGTAAATGTCGATGGCTTCGCCAACTTTGCGGTCAAGTTCGACAACCGCACCACGGCCAAGCTTCAATAATTGGCTGACCTGCATGTTAGAGCGGCCAAGAACAGCAGATATTTGAACCGGAATATCGTAAATCGCAGTTACGTCATTCACCATGGCTTCACCATATTCAAAATTTTGTTCTTCTTCCCGAACGACGCCTGGCGCTTCTTCGAGTTTATTATACATCAGGTTGTCTTCAGCACTTGCCTCAGGAGAGCTTTCTGCCTCGGCTGGTGCGCCAGAGTCCGGTGTTTGTTCTTCATCACTCATACTATATCTCCATTGTCTTCGTCGGCATTGTCATGATCTACATTGTCTTTGTCTTTGTCTTTGTCTGTATCGTCTGTATTGGCCTGTACGCGGCCATTGTCTAGCGGTTCATCTTGGGCGTTCTGAGCCTCTTCTGGCGGTGGCTCGTCTTGGGCTGCGACATCTTGCGGAAGTGCTGCGTCATTATTTTCGCTCAAAACACCTTCAGTATCATTTCCTTCATTATCCTCTATGATGGGCTGATCAGCAAGCCCCTCTTGCAGTGTAGTGACAATTTGTTTGAATAAAGCATCCGCATTACGCCTTGCACCGCCATTTTTCCATGAACACCGGCAGTCAGCAAGGCCAAGGTCGTCTTTTCCCGTGACATCAATGAGAGCTGTGCTGTGGAAAGATGTGATAATTTCGTGAATTTGCGCCTCTATATCCTGCGTGTAATCCGGATGTACTTCGATGATAATTTGTGGCTGTTCTCTTTGAGCATCCAGAATTTCTGCCAGCATGGCTTGTATCTCGTCAAGGCCGTGTTTTTTGTTCAAAGCAGGGAAGAGCTGTTTCACAATTTGCATGGTGAGGTTTATAGCTTCGTATTCGTAGCGCTTGTCCCGCTCTTCTTCGCTTGAAAACAGGCTTTTTAGATCCATAGTCACATTTTCGAGCAGCGCAGATACAAACTTTCCACGGCTTTCTTCGGCTTCTTTTAATCCTTGCGCGCGCCCTTGTTCGAATGAGCTGCGCTTTGCGGATTCAAGTTCTTCTTCGTTGAATGTCGGGACGATGATTTCTTCTTCGGCGTCCTTATCCGGCTCACTGAAGTTATTGGTGTCAAAAAGGAACTTTTGCGGTTTGTTCTTTAGTTTTGTGTGGTCTGACATATAAGTTAGGACGCCTGTTGTTAGTAGATTAGCTCGTCTTCTTCACTACCTGTAGAAATAACAACTTCACCTCTTGCTTCAAGGTCTTTTGTCACGTTCACAATGTATTGTTGTGCCTCTTCAACCTCTTTCAGACGAACAGGTCCCATTGCGGCCATGTCTTCTTTCATAATCTTGGCTGCACGTTCGGACATGTTAGAGAAGAACAGGTCTTTGAGTGTCTCTGTCGCGCCTTTAAGGGCCGTTGGCAGTTTATCTTTATCAACGGCGCGAATAACGGTTTGTATGGCTGTCGGATCAAGGCCGAGCAAGTCTTCAAATGTAAACATCAGGCCACGGATTTTCTCGGCTGAATCCGGATTGGCTTTATCTAGGTCTTCCAAAAATTTTGTTTCGACTGAACGTTCCAGATTGTTGAAAATCTCTGCCATAAGCTCATGGCTATCGCGTCTTTGTGTGCGAGAAAGATTGGCCATAAATTCTGTTTTCAATGTGCGTTCGACATCTTCCAGAACTTCTTTTTGCACCGCTTCCATACGCAGCATCCGGTTGATAACTTCCATAGCGAAGTTTTCCGGCAGCAGTGCTAAAACACGTGCGGCGTGGTCTGTTTGAATCTTGGACATGACCACAGCCACGGTCTGCGGGTATTCTTTTTGTAGGAAGTTGGCGAGAATTTCTTCGTTCACATTGCCCAGTTTTTCCCACATGGTGCGACCGGCAGGGCCACGAATTTCTTCCATGATTGTGCCGACTTTTTCTTCGCCAAGAACACGGCTCAGAAGTCTTTCAGTGCTGCTGAGCGAGCCGACAAGTGCGTTGGTCGAGCTCATTTGTTCGGCAAAATCAACTAAAATACGCTCAATGACTTTCGAACTGATCTTACCTAGATTGGCCATGGTCTGCGAAATCTCCATGATTTCGTCATCATCCATATGTTCAAAAAGTTTTGCGGTGTGGTCTTCACCCAAAGACAGCAGGAAAATAGCTGCTTTCTCTGCCCCGGTTAAACCTCTGTAATCTTCACGCACGCGCATCGTTTATTCCTTTGTAACGACTATTTCTTAGTTCTCCGATGACATCCATCCGCGTATAACGCCGACGGTTTCATTCGGATAATTCTCGACTATATCTTCAACCTTTTTGACCGAAGAGGCTTTTACCTGTCCTTCAACGGCCTGCATATTAATCATATCTTCTTCGGTTTGTCCGCCGCTACCGCCGCTGGAGCTTTCCATCATTTGCGGTCCGCCACCTGCAGATGATCCGGCTTTCGGCCCTTCAATTGCGCCGCCCATTTGCTGGCCGGATAGTAATTCACTTTCAAATTCATCATCCAGTATCGGACCTTCCGTCGCTAGAATACGTGATAGCATTGGCTGCACAACAAGCAGGATGATCAGGATAATCATAATGGCCACAGCAATGACTTCGACAGCGTCCAGAATGTCATTCTTTTCAAAACCCAGTAACATATCTGTTTGTGGCGCTTCGCCGCCAAGATCAATATCGACGAACTCCATATTCACAACTTCGATTTCATCACCGCGACTAGCGTCAAAGCCTGCTGCTGATTTTACAAGCGCTTCGATCTGTGCCAGTTGCTCGGTTGTGCGCGGTTTATATGTTTTTGTCTCTACGCCTTCTTCGTCTGTTGTGATGTCATATGTGCCATCAACAAGCACTGCGATAGAAAGCTTTTTAACCTCGCCAACTTCGCGGACGCTACTGCGAACGGTGCGGCTAATCTCAAAGTTTGTAGTCTCTTCCAGACGGGATTCTTCCTGTGCGGGTTTGGGGTCGGCCAGAATGTCACCGCCAACACCCGGCAGGTTTTGTGATACGGAAACTTCGCCGGATAATGGTGCACGCTCAAGGTTTGATTGTTCGACCGTTTGTGTTGAACGCACAACCTGACTTGCCGGATCATATAGTTCTTCATTTGTGCTGATACGGTCAAAGTTCAAATCTGCTGTGACAACGGCGCGAACCTTGCCATAGCCGACAACGCGCCCGACAATATCTTCGATGGATTGGCGTAGGCGGTTTTCATAGTTAAGTTGTCTTTCTTCGCCTTTTGCAGTTGAAAGGCTTTCTGAATCTGTGTTTGAGCGAGCCAGCAAATTACCGTCATTGTCAACGATAGAAACAATCTCCGGATCAAGATCAGGAACCGCAGAAGCAACGAGAGACTGGATAGCAAGGATTTGTTCGTCTTTTAATCGTGAGCCGGACTGTAATGCGATAAACACACTGGCACTGGATGCTTGTGATTCACGGCTGAATAATTTGCGCTCCGGCAGAACAAGATGCACACGTGCTGCGCGGATAGGCTGTAACGATGTAATTGTTCGTGATAATTCGCCTTCTAATGCGCGAACCTGATTTATATTTTGCACAAAATTGGTTGTGCCGAAGCTGGACTGTTTGTCAAACAGTTCATAACCGAGTGTGCCGCCATTGGGCAAACCGTTTTCGGCCAGCAACATACGTGCTCTTTCAACTTCGCTCTCTGGAACCATAACCCGTGAACCATCTTGGGACATTTCATAAGAGATACCTGAAGATTGCAAGGTCGATCCAATAGATGCCGCATCCACACTTGATAAATCGGCGTATAATAATTTGAGTTCGGGCGATGAAACACGCAAGGTAACGAAAATGAAGAACATCAGAAGCAGAACCAATACACCACCCATAACGGCAAGGCGAGAGGGTCCGAATTGTTTTAGTGTGTCTGCAAAGTTACTCACGTTATAAACCTTTATAAAATATTCTGGCGACGTTTTCTTGCGAAAACGAATAATTTGATTACCCCTTAATATAGGCCGAAAACGGCAGATATACAGGGCTGGAGGCGAGAGAAAAGCGCGGTAATCGCTTCACTATATTATAGTATACTCATTTTTTTATACATTTTCCATCATACAGTTGTTTTTTTATATCTTTAGTGAATGTGGCGGTTGATCGCGATTCTTGCGGTCTCGGTTTTAAAACTTGTTGTAATATTTTTGTGAATTTACTGGGCTGAGTAAAATATATGAAAAGTTTAGCTTGAATTGTGGTTTGAAAATATTAAGAAGAGCGCGATATGTTCGTGTTCTATTGTATTTTTATGTTTTGTATCAGTATTTTATGCGAAAGAGTGCGTTTTTTACTTTTTGTGTTAGCAGGTGTCATAACACATTGCGTCGCAACGTGCTATTGGGTAGGTTTGTTCGCTATAATGAACGTAACAGGTGGGTGAACTACACAGATAAGCTATTTCAGGCAGAGTTCTGCCAGTATGTAAGCCGTATTTTGATAGTGGCCTTTTATAAAATAAAAAAGCGAGAATCTCATGGAATATAAAGATCTTTCTTCCTCTACATTGGATAATTATGTCGATTATGACGAACATGTGCGCGTGCGACGCGTACAAAACGAAGAGACAGGTCTGATAGGTTATATAGCTGTTCACAATACCAATCTGGGGCCAGCTCTTGGTGGCTGCCGCGTGAGTGCTTATAAATCCGAAGATGAAGCCATTCGTGATGCGCTTCGTTTGTCCCGTGGTATGACATATAAAAACGCGCTAGCCGGATTGCCGCTTGGTGGCGGTAAAAGTGTGATTGTCGCTGATCCTTACACTCAGAAAACACCGGAAATGATTATGGATGTCGCGCGTGC
>JAUILO010000092.1 GCA_030432775.1 Alphaproteobacteria bacterium | reverse complement strand
AGAGCAAGATAACCCGTTTATCATCAAACCGACTCTATTGGGGCAAATTGCCTAGAACCATCTGACTAGGTTTCCTTCACTAAATTCTTTCGTTCATATCCATTCAATTCTTTGGCTTTATATAACCTCAGCTTTGACCCGATTACATCTCATAATAGATCGCCCGATGCCTCGTCTGTAATGAGCTGGCTTCACATCTGGTAACTGCAGATTGCCGGATTGCCACAATTTTACCCCGATTTTTGCACTCACAGCACATAACACTGTTTCTTTTTTATTTGCATATGGTACATAAGAGCTATGAGTGACATATCAAGAATAGCAACAATACCTACTGGGCAAGCTGGGGATTCAGAAGTCCAGGATTACTTCGCACTGCTTAAGCCGCGTGTTATGAGTCTTGTTGTATTTTCCGGATTTGCCGGCATGTGGGTTGCACCGGGATTTTTTGATCTTCATCCGGTTCTGATTTTCACCGCGATACTTTCCCTTGCTATTGGCGCGGGCGCGGCAGGGGCATTCAACATGTGGTATGACCGCGATATTGATAGCGACATGAACAGAACAAAAAACCGTCCGCTTCCTGCTGGCCGTGTTGATCCCGATGAAGCGCTGACCTTTTCAATCATCTTATCCCTTTTGTCATTCATGACGATGGGCATTGCGTTGAACTGGGTCGCGGCCTTTATTCTTGGCTTTGCCAATTTATTTTACACAGTCATCTACACGATGGTATTAAAACGCCGCACACCACAAAATATCGTTATTGGCGGCGCGGCAGGGGCATTCCCGCCGATGATTGGTTATGCCGCCGTCACAGGTAATATCACTCTATTTTCAATCTTGCTGTTTAGCATTATCTTCTTATGGACACCACCGCATTTCTGGGCGTTATCCTTATTCGCCAACGAAGATTACAAACGCGCCAAAATCCCTATGATGCCTACGGTAGCAGGGCCGCTTTCAACCAAAAGACAGATGCTGATATATACCATCATTTTGTTTCCTGTTACATTGGCGCCAAGCTTTCTTGGATACACCGGAATGCTATATGGGGTCAGCGCATTTATTCTGAGCGGTTTTTTTATCTTCACCGCATGCCGTGTTTTGATGGATGAGCGCGTAAAAAGTCAAAAATTAATGTTCGGCTATTCAATTTTCTACTTATTCGCCCTATTCTTGGCTATGATTATTGACAAAATATAGGATAGACCATGCCACATAGTGAAATTCATAAGAAAAAGCGTAACAAGAATTACATGGTTCTTGGACTAATCATTCTGTTTATCGCATTGATATGGGCCATTACCATGGTTCGCATCAAAAGCGCAGATGCATCAGTTTGTACAAATTTCTCGGAGGATCGTGTTGCGCACCAGCAAGCGTCAGAAGAAATGATGCAAAAATGGCTGGATGATTATAATGCGCAGGAAGAAGAACGCCGCTTGAAAAAAGAGCAAACCGATCAAGATCGTCTGGCTCACAAAAATGCTGGTGATCAAAGAAAACAAAGTTGGGAAGATGAATGGCGCAGTAAAGCCGAACAGCGCGCCCGTGAAGCCGCAGAGCGTGAAGCACAAAAAGTTGCCCACCAGGAAACTCTGGATGCCCGGAAGCTAAAATGGTGGGATGACTACCGTAACAAATGCAAGATCGAGCAATAATTTAATAATTCACCAATAGCTATCGGTACAGACCGTCACTTTTATCTCGTCCGAGACTATGACATATCATGAGTAATAAAACAGATCATAACAATAAACGTCTCGTTCTTTCCGTTTTCTTTGTCGTTTTATGCATGACCGGATTATCTTTCGCTGCTGTGCCCCTTTATAACATGTTTTGTAGCGTCACCGGATATGGCGGAACCACACAGGTTTCGCAAGAACTTCCCGATGAAGTATTGGAACGCATAATCACAATATCATTTAACGCCGACACAGCACGCGATATGCCATGGAAGTTTAAGCCTGAAGCCCGTAAAATTGATATTCATATCGGACAAAAGGGATTCATAAACTTTCTTGCATCAAATCCCGCCAGCACCCCTATTTCAGGCACAGCTATATATAATGTTGTTCCAAGCAAGGCTGGACAATACTTTCATAAAATTCAGTGTTTTTGTTTTGATAAACAAACACTTGCGCCGGGGCAGCAAGCCAATATGCCTGTAATATTTTATGTCGATCCATCTATAAATGATGATAGAAATTTAGATGATGTAAATAATATTACTTTATCGTATACATTCTTTCAGGCAGAGTCAGATACTCTTGATCAAGCTCTCGAAGAGTTTTACAATGATCCAGCTAAATAATAAATTTTTGTAACTTAAGGTATTCTTACTAAATCAAATAAAGGCAAAACTCATGGCAAAATATCCGGAATATACAACAACTGGAAAACCTCACCCTTATCACATCGTCCGTCCTTCGATTTGGCCGATGGCGGGTGCGTTTGCAGCTGGTCTGCTTGCTGTCGGGGCTGTACTATTCATGCATAAGGTCGAAATTGGCGGATTTGCATTTGGTTTAAAGGGCGTTATCCTCGGGTTACTTGCTGTTCTGACTGTCATGTTCTTATGGTGGAAAGACGTTATTTATGAAGCCGTCGCAGAAAAAGTTCACTCCGATATCGCGATGATCGGTCTACGTTATGGTATGGCACTATTCATTGCCTCCGAAGTCATGTTCTTCGTCGCCTTTTTCTGGGCATTCTTTGATGCCAGCCTATATGCAGATGATGTAAAACAGTTACTGCGTCTTGAATATACAGGTGGTCACTGGCCTCCGCCGCAGTTCCATACTATTCCGGCATTCGGTTTGCCGTTTTTGATGACTATGATCTTGCTGCTATCTGGCTGTACTGTCACATGGGCGCACCATGCTATCATTGAAAACCACAAGAAAGAGATTATTACCGGCCTTGGCATTAGTGTTCTGCTCGGCATAGCGTTTCTTGGTTTTCAGGTTTACGAATACGTACATGCCCATTTTGGCTTTACCGAAGGTATTTTTGCATCGACATTCTTCATGGCAACCGGCTTTCACGGATTCCACGTTCTGGTTGGTACTTTGTTCCTTGCCGTTTGTTATTTCCGCGCAAGAAAAGGCCACTTCGTCCCTGAAAGGCATTTCGGTTTCGAAGCCGCGGCCTGGTACTGGCATTTCGTTGACGTGGTATGGTTATTCCTATTCGTTGCGATTTACTGGTGGGGAAGCCACGGAGCGGTTGCGCATTAATTCGTACGCATGAAAACAGCCCCTCATTTTAAAACGGCTATAAAGACTGGACTGCGTTGCAAATGTCCAAAATGCGGCGAAGGTGCGCTTTATGATTCCAAATGGAATATAGACGTAAGCCCCAGCTGTCCGGTTTGTCATCTGGATCTAAGCGCCAATGACAGCGCCGATGGCCCTGCATTCATTATGATATTTGTTCTTGGCGTACTTCTTGTTCCTCTGGCATTGTTGCTGGAAAAAATCGCAGCACCGCCGCTTTGGATTCACGCCGTGGTCTGGACAATTATTGCGCTAGGTATTACGCTTGGTACATTAAGGCCTTTAAAGGCGATCGTTATTGCGCTTATTTACAAGGCTGACCCGGAGCGCTGGGAAAGCAAGCCTTAACAGGTCAAAGCAACTGCAACACTATCTCGATCAAAACAACGTCAAACCATCAAGAATATTCAATTATGCGTATACCAGTTTTAGCCACTATATTGCTCATTATCTCTCTTGGAGTGCTTGGTATGCTCGGTACATGGCAGGTCAAAAGACTGGCCTGGAAAACCGATATTCTCAACGAAATCAACGAAGCAAGAGAGACCGATCCGGCCACGCGCGAGCTAAACCTGCATTACTTGCAAAACAGCGCTCTAATCGAAAAACAATTCATACGCGGCCATATTCGCGGCCAGTACCGCCATTCATTAGAAATCATGATCGGCCCCAGAACACATAAGGGTATTAAGGGCTATCATGTTATTACGCCTTTTTCACTTATTGATGGTGGCACAATCTTAGTGAATAGGGGCTGGGTTCCCGAAGAAAAGAAAGATCAAAACGAGCGCAGCAATAGCTTAACACCCGGCATTATATCCGTTTACGGCATGGCGCGCTTGCCGGAAAAACCCAATATGTTCGTGCCGGATAATAATCCGGATTCCGGCAACTGGTACTCGATCAATATCAAACAAATTGCTCAACACACACAGCTGAAAGATGTAGCCCCCTATATTTTCTACGCAGAAAAATCCGGTGCTTCACGCCGTTATCCCATTCCGCAAGACAGCACATGGGAGCCGCCAAACAACCACCTCTATTACGCGATATTCTGGTATTCTATGGGGCTGGTATTATTCATCATGTATCTACTGCGCTTTTACGGTAAAAAAAGTGATGAGCCTAAGAAAGACAAAAAAGAAAAGGCTTAGAAATGGCTATTTTGTTTCGACCATTCCTCCCTATTGATAAAACACACTGGATTCCCCTGCTTCAGCAAGAGCTAAAAGACCTTGATTTTCGGGTCTGGCCGAATATTGGTGATCCCGCAGATATTACCTATTATATGGGCTGGGAGGTATTTGAAGGTGATATTGATGCCTACCCGAATTTACACGCTTTTTTATCTCTGCGCGCAGGTGTTGAACGATTTATAGGCAACCCGAATTTTCCGCGAAATGCAAAACTTATCCGCATGATTGATCCGGGCTTAACCGAGAGTATGGTTGAATACGTGATAAGCTATGTCATGCGTTTCCATCGGGAACATGACAAAATGCCGGAATATCTTGAACCGCCATGGGGAAGACTCCTCCCCAAACGTGCTGGCGCGACCTCTGTCGGACTTATGGGTATGGGGCATATTGGCCAGTCATGCGCGCAAAAACTTGTATCGCTCGGCTTTCATGTTCAGGGCTGGAGCCAAAGCAAAAAGAATATTGATGGCGTAAAGTCCTTTGCCGGCCATAGCGAGCTGGATACGTTTTTATCCTCTACCGATATATTAGTCTGTATCTTGCCCCTTACACCACAGACCAGCGGCATATTAAACAAGGATCTGTTTTATAAACTGCCCAAGGGAGCCGCCATTATTAACGTGGCTCGTGGTAAACACCTGATTGAAGAAGATCTGGTGAGCGCTATTCAAGACGGGCAAATCGGCGTCGCCGCGCTTGATGTATTTAGAAAAGAACCCCTGCCAAAAGACCATCCGTTTCAAAATATCGACCTGATTTTAACCACGCCGCATATTGCCGGCATTACATCGCCGGATACAGCCGTTCCTGTTATGCGTAAAACCATAACCGATATTGAATCCGGTCATTTGCCGGATGGCTTGGTCGATATTGAAAAAGGATATTAAGTCGGGTGTTCAGCGTAATGTTAAACGCCCACGGCGTATAAAGGGAGGCTGGCCAAAGATGTTGTAAGCCATTCTATTGATAGGCAACAAGCGGATCTGCGCTGCGCAAAGATGAATATTGTTTATCCAGTTTGGCCGCTTTGGTTTTAAATCTGGCCAGTTCATCGCCCTTTAACGTATCACCCTGCGGTAATTTCAAATTCTTTGGATTAACCTGCACATTGTTTTTCAAGACTTCATAATGTAAATGCGGCCCTGTTGAACGCCCGGTCGTGCCCACATAACCAATGATCTGGCCTTGTTTTACGCGTTTACCTACACTCATACCTTTGGCAAGGTTATTCATATGCGCATAAGCGGTTTTAAGGCTGGAATTGTGACGGATACGGATATAATTACCATAGCTGCTAAACCGGCCAGCATATTCCAATGTGCCGTCACCGGCCGCATAAATCGGCGTGCCGCGCGGGGCTGCGAAATCAATCCCTTTATGCATCTTGCCATAGCCAAGAACAGGGTGCTTACGCATACCAAAACCAGATGACAGGCGCGCGCCGTCAATTGGCGTTTTCATAAGCGCTTTACGCACACTGCGGCCATCAATGGTGTAATAATCAACATCACCATTACTGCGCTCATAGCGATATACAGGAATATCTTCACCATTCACATTCAGGCGCGCATATAAAATATCGCCACTGGCAACCTTCTTGCCATCTTTGTCTTCAAGCTGTTCATATAAAACATCAACCTGATCGCCTTGACGAATATCACGCTGAAAATCAACATCCCATGAATAGATATAAATCAGATCAGCAATCACGCTCTCAGGAATACCTGCCTTAAGCGACGAACCATATAAAGACACCTCGATATTCGCATCACCGCTATATAATTTTTTCTCAACCGGTATTTTTTTAACCGAAGATTTATACTGTCCCTGCGCATCCATCACGACACTGACATAATCAATCGGGTTTTTATGGATCACCATTTCCGAAAATTCGTACACACCCTTACCGGAAGAATAATTCGCATCATAGCGAATATGAATTTCTTGCCCGACTTTTAAGTCCCGCGGATCATAATCGGCTTGCATAGCTTGAACCATTTTATAGGCTTCGCCCTTGGTAAAACCCGCATCATCCAAAACGCCAGTCAATGTTCCGCCCTTACCCAGCTTTAAAATACTTTCTTTTGGTTTTAAACGCACAATCTCCTTTTTCTCGGGCGCAGGCGCAATCATCGCTACGGCAATATCCCCGGTAACCTCCTGCAGAGCAGATACATTATCATCATGCGCATTACCACTCTGCGCGCTTAATGAGGGATCTTGCGCATAAGCCATATCCGCCGAAACTCCTTGCGGATCATTATATCCGGCGATTACTTTCGAATTCGGCTCTACGGCTGTTAACTTGGAGAAATCGATAAGCGCACCCAGAAGATAGGCGGTAAAAACAACTGCCAATACAATAAACGGCATGATATAGCGAAAACGTATGCGCCCCTTGCGATTGGTTATATAGCGGTTACGCAAAGACACCATCATGAAAATATATTTCACAACGGCCTGCACCACGTTCATTACCATGTTTTTCAGAAACTCAATCATCCCAGACAGAAGCCTTATATGCCCCGTACCCCATTATATCCATATATCCAGATTGCTATTTTACCTTCTTAGCATGGCGTCCCTAAACCCCAAAACAGAAAAGCGTTCCACGAACCAGTTGGCATGGGAAAACTCTATCGGATTTATATAGAAGTTCTGAAGAAAAAATCACGAAAAATATGACTGACGGTCTATATATCGCCTAAATATTTACCCAAACGCTGCATTCTACGATGGGAAGCACGATACTAACTTCGATACTAACTTAGAGGCGAATTCTTTTACATTCCACATTCTTGCGAAATTGCCTGATAGGCAGCAGAAGAACCGCGCAGGCTGAATGTATCCGTTGTCGCTGTGCCGCGTGATGACTGGCCTTTTACAACCATATTCGAACCACGTTTAATAGAATCGGCGATTTGTGTATCAATCTGTGCATCAGGAGCCCATGCAGTTTCATCCTGCGTGAACAACACAAATTTATTACCAGCCACAGCCACATTCACATCACTGCCCGGCTTATATGAATATCCGGCAATGTAACTAAAGACGTTTTTGGTGTTTTCTGCGGGTCTATGGGTTACAAGCGCGAAAATCTCGCCGCGTCTTGTGTAATTTCCTTCAGATTTCTTGGGCTGACTTGCCATGTAACATACTTTGCTACCATCTTCGGTAAACTCATACGCTGTCCAGTCACTATATGTTCCTATCATTCTTGGTTCTGAAGCATATGCGCTGGCGCTGAACAACATCATCATAACAACAGAAAAGAAAAACAAATTTAGTGATTTCATCATATCTAGCTCAATTCTTTCATTCGTTCTTGTATTAACCGTTTTTGTACTAACCCGATTATAAAGCCATTGCTGATACACACACATATATCCTGACTATTTTTGGAAATTTACAATATCATAAATTCGGTTTTATCATAACGCTGCTTTTATTCAAGGTTAAGAGCTAATTTTAATCCATCCAGATCATCTGCGCGTATAAAGACATATGACACTACAAATGAATGTAAATGATAGACTTTAACAGGCAAATATGAACTCTTCTCTTTACCCCCAGCAAAAAACCCTGTTTAAGTACCCTATGAACGGGAATTTGGTACAGGATGACTATGAAATCAAGCACGAGGCTCAATTCGACAAAGAGGCTCTGAATGATCTTGTGGAGGCTATAGGTCAAGATAAAGACCGCGATGCCTTCATTACGTTGTTCCAATATTTTGCCCCACGTATCAAATCATTTCTAATGAAAAGCGGATTAAGCGCCGAGATGGCTGATGAGCTATCGCAAGAAACAATGCTGACTATCTGGAACAAAGCCGAACAATTTGATAGCGCACAAGCCAGTGCCAGCACATGGATTTATACAATTGCCAGAAATAAGAAGATTGATTTCTTCCGTAAAAACGCCAAGCAAAAGCCTGGCTCTGATGACGCTGTTTTTAAGCTGGAAGAACCAACGCAAGCCGATAGCGCCTACACACAAGAAGAGCAAAACCAGAAAATAGTCGATGCCCTCTCAGAGATCCCCGCAGATCAGGCCGATTTGATTTACAAGGCATATTTTGAAGATAAAACTCATAAAGACATCGCAGAAGAAACCAACATTCCGCTCGGAACAGTCAAATCACGAATCAGACTGGCTCTTGAGAGAATGCGTTACCTGCTTGATGGGGTAGACCTATGAACAAGCACATCACATATAATTGTAATTCGGATATAGATATTGAGACGTTGCTGGTCGAATATGCATCAGGTACGTTAAACGAAGCGCAATCCTTGCTTGTTGAAACATACAGAACCTTTTGTAAGGATACATGCAATCAAATCAAGAAATTCGAAGATGTTGGCGGCATACTGATTGATCATATGTGTGGCTCGGTGAATATGAGCAAATCCAGCCTTGAAATTGTATTAGAACGCATCGAAACACCGACACCTCCCTGCAGAGACAAACATGCATGTCAAGAATTCGGCTTTTTACCACAACCTGTCATAGAAAAATTGCAAGAACGCAGACGTCCGCCGAAATGGTCACGCATCTATAAGGGAGTCCGTCATTGCCCTGTCCCTACGAGCGCACAGAATTACCATGTTGTGCTAATGAAACTGGCACCGGGCAGCAAAACACCGCATCATCACCATAAAGGGATCGAGCTTACCTTGGTTCTGCAAGGGGCATTTCATGATGAATATGGCTCTTACAAAGCCGGAGAGCTAATTATTTGTGATGAGACCCACCATCACACACCTGTTGCCGACGCACAAACCGGCTGTGTTTGCATGATGGTGACCAACGGTCCTGTCTATTTCACGCGCGGCATGGCACGTTTATTCAATTTATTCCAGTAACCACAAAACCAATCACGATTCCCGTCATTGTCTGATATATTATATTCACGTGATCTACACATGCATTTTCACGCTCATATATGCACGCGCACATATTGTGTGACGAAATTTTTATGTGACGAAATTTGTGTTTGAAGTGATGCTCGTTTTACCCGCCATTTTTTGGCGTTCTGATTTTACGGCGATGGCCGCGCGGCATTTTTACAAGTTCTTCGATCGGGCCGCCCGGCCCCACCGGACGCGGTGCGTATCTGCCCATTGTCAACATACGATCATACATTACAAGCGCGCCAGCGACCCCCACATTGATACAGAATTTCATCGGAATTTTAACCAGAAAGTCACATTGATCGACCATTGGCGCAGATAGACTACCCATCTCTGGTCCCAATACATAAGCAGCGCGAACCGGATGACGGAAACTTGGCAAATCAACGGCTTCATCGACAAACTCAATACCAACAAGCTGGCACT
>JAUILO010000091.1 GCA_030432775.1 Alphaproteobacteria bacterium | reverse complement strand
CGCCAGTACAAGTGCTGCGAATAGACAGGTCAGGGGGAAGATCTGTTTTTTGACAGTCAGGCCGATTGTTAAAGCAAAGACGAGATAAAAGAACATTTCATATTCCAATGTCCATGCCACCATGATCAACGGGACGCTTTTATGGGGGATCAGGAAAAAAGAATGGAATAATGATGTCGGTTCGTCCGCGCCTGAATTAATCCATCCTGGAAACAGGAAGAATATCGGCAGTAGCGCCAAACATAAAAGCCAGTAAACCGGATAAATGCGGGTAGCGCGTTTATAGAAAAAATGGATCGCGTCTTTGATCCAGCTTGTGGAGGCGCTGTTTTCCGAAGCGCTATTCGTGCAAGAGCGCGTATAGATCATAATAAAGCCGCTAATGATGAAGAATATATCGACGCCGATCATAAAGAAATCAGCAGGCTTGTCCAAACCGGGTTGGTTTAGGCTGTATTTTTCGTTACCAAACAGGATAATATGTGCCAGAACTATAAAGAAGGCTGCGAGCAGTCTTAGTCCTTGAATGTTGTAAATCATGTAACGATACTTTTTCCGTTTAAAAAACAAGCTTTTACGCTATAAGAGATAGTTATGAATTTAAAAGACAAGATAATCAAGCCTGATGATACTTTGCGCGCTGCTCTGGATGTACTAAGAAGCTCAGGCGCGGGAGTGGTTTTGTTTGAAGATGAGCAAGGCCGATATGCCGGAATGCTTAGTGATGCGCAGATGAGACAATTGTTGTTGACTCAGCCAGAGCTGGATCAGCCAAGTCGTCATTTTATTCAGGGGCAGGATATTAGTGTACCGCAAGGCTGTGATAACGCGCAGGCTCTAGAGATAATGCGCGCGCGTGAAGTTTCTTGTGTTCCGGTTACCGGAAGTTCCGGCGGTGTTGCCGCGCTTTTATGGCGTAAGGATATTGATCCGGATTATTTGGCCAAGCCGCAAATGAACGCACTGCTTATGGCAGGCGGTTTTGGCAAGCGGCTTTATCCGCTGACGAATGATGTGCCAAAGCCAATGCTTCGTATTGGTAGTAAACCGATGCTTGAGCATATCATTTTAAAAATCAAAGCCTATGGTGTGGAGAATATAACAATCTCGACGCATCATATGCCGGAAAAGATTACAGATTATTTTGGTGATGGCAGTAAATTAGGCGTGAATATAAATTATGTTCATGAAGATAGTCCGCTTGGAACAGGCGGCGCGCTTGGTTTGTTGCAAGATACCTCGAAACCGCTTTTGATGATGAATGGTGATATTCTCACTGGACTTAATGTGCGTGCTTTTTATGATTTTCACGTGGAAAATGGCTGTGATATTAGTGTGGCTGCTCGTCCCTATGAACACCAAGTGCCTTATGGCGTGATTGATATTGATGATGCAGGCGCGGTTAAACGTATCGTTGAAAAGCCGGTTCAAAAACATTTGATTAGTGGCGGTGTGTATATTTTAAGTCCGTCCGTTTATGGCGATATTGAACAAGGGCGCGTATTCGATTTACCTGATCTGGTCGAAGAAAAAATTCAGGAAGGCCGTGATGTGCGTACATTTTTAATGTGGGAATATTGGCTGGATATCGGCATGCGCGCAGAGTATGATCTGGCGCAAACATTTATATCGCATAAGGAAGCGGCGGGTTAACCTGCCATAGCATTAAAAAGACGGAGTACGACATAATGAGTACGGGTAAAATTCTTGTAACCGGAGCTGATGGCTATATTGGTTCGCATTTGGTCGAAGGACTGATTGCGCAAGGATATGATGTGCGCTGTTTTGTCTATTATAATTCATTTGGAAGCTGGGGCTGGCTAGATAGTTTGCCGGACGAGATTAAAAAGGATCTGGACGTGATCGCCGGTGATATTCGTGACCCGCATTTTGTGAAACATGCGATGACGGGCTGCGATGTGGTGCTGCATTTAGCAGCGCTGATTGCTATTCCGTTTTCCTATCATGCACCTGATGCTTATGTTGATACCAACATGAAAGGCACATTGAATGTTGTTCAGGCCGCAAGAGAGCTTGGTATCTCCAAAGTTGTCAGTACGTCTACGAGCGAGGTATACGGAACAGCGCAATTTGTACCAATGACTGAAGATCATCCGTTGCAGGCGCAGTCCCCTTATGCAGCATCCAAGATTGCAGCAGACCAGATTGCGCTGTCTTTTTACCGTTCGTTTGAAACGCCTGTTTCGGTTATTCGTCCGTTTAATGCTTATGGGCCGCGCCAGTCAATGCGCGCTGTATTGCCATCAATTATCGGGCAGCTAGTCGCCGGACAAACAAAATTACAGCTTGGGTCATTATCCCCGACACGTGATTTTTCATTCGTTGAGGATACCGTTTCCGGTTTTATTTCGGTGATGGATAGTGACAAATCTATTGGCGAAGTCATTAATATCGGTAGCGGTTTTGAAATTTCGATTGGGGATGCTGTGAAGACCATCGCCGAGGAAATGAATGTTGAAATACAGATTACCACCGATGAACAACGTATCCGTCCGGAAAAAAGCGAAGTCGAGCGTTTATATGCCTCGATTGATAAGGCGAGTGATGTTTTGGGGTGGGCGCCACAATATGGCGGAATTGAAGGGTTTAGACGCGGTATAAAAAAGACGATTGCGTGGTTCTCCCGACCGGAAAATATCGCATATTATAAAACTGACCGTTATAATGTATAATGATAAATTGGAATATTAAGGGAGGTTTGGATTATGTTGGTTTCTATTATTATGCCTTCTCATAACGAGGAAGAAGATATCTCTCCTGCGATTGAATCTGTTTTGTCACAGACATACAGTAATTGGGAATTAATTGTTGCCGATGACGGATCAACGGATAGGACGCCCGAGATTATAAAGGAATTCGCAGATCGTGATGAGCGTATCAAGACAATCTTCTTTGATACGCCGCAAGGCAGTGCTGGGCCGGTGCGTAATGCGGCCTTGGAACAGGCCGAAGGCCGTTATATAGCATTTTTGGATGCCGATGATGTGTGGAATTCGGAAAAGTTGGAGCGCCAGCTTGACTATATGGAGCGAACAGGCGCGACCTTATGTTCAACATATGCAACGGTCGTCGCGCCCAATGGCGAAATTATTGGGTCTTATGAGCCAAGATTGCTGGTCGCTGGATGGGACGAAATGCTAACCGAAAATGTGATTACGACATCATCACTGATTATTGATAAACAGGCGCATCCTGATATCCATTTTCCGGATATAAAGCGTGCGCAGGATTACGCGTGCTGGATGGATATTATGGCTGGCGGTGCCAAAGTTCATGTTATGGATGAAGACCTTGTTGATTACCGCGTTGCGCCGGAGAAATTCTGGAAAAGTAAACCAAAACAGCTTCAGTATCGCTGGCAGGTACACCGGGAACATTTGGGGCGAAGCTTTTTTGAATCATGTATTGATATGGTGTCATATACGATCAAAGGATTGAATAAAGCTCAACAATCTACGAATTCCGAACCAACGAAGAGTAAACCATCGCCAGGCGGCCCAACGTAAAACAGTCCTGCCGGGTGATAAATAAAGAAAATAACAAATAAACTAAAAAGGCGGTAAATAGACATAAATGGCAGGATTTGAAGTATTAATAAGTGCATTTATACTTTTAGCAGTAGGGTTTGCTGTATTGGTGATTTCCAGATTTATCAGGGTAAGCCCGATCATCGGATTTTTGATAGCAGGTGTGTTTCTTGGCCCTTACGGACTTGATTTAATCGAAGAAAATAAAACGACTGCCTTGCTCGCCAAGATGGGGCTGATGTTCTTGCTGTTTGATATCGGGCTTCATTTCTCCATTAAATCTGTGTGGTCGCGGCGAAGAACTTTATTTGGGTTTGCGCCTTTGCAAATGATTATTTGTGGCGGGTTGTTTTCTGTGTTTTTGCTTGCGATGTTTGGTGTTACTGCGGAAATGGCTGTTGTGCTGGGTTTTACACTTGCGCTGTCTTCAACGGCTGTTGTTGTTCAGGTGCTTGCAGATTTAAAACAGACAGGCTCGCCCGTTGGTGAAAAGGCAAAAGCCGTTCTTATTTTTCAGGATATTGCCGCGATTTTCCTTTTAATTCTTGTTGATGGTATCGGACAGGGCGAAGAGCTTGGGCCGTTGGTTTTAGGTACATTTGTTAAGGGTAGTATTGCATTTTTTGCTGTGATGGTGATTGGTTATCTGGTCTTAACGCCTATCATGAAGTTGATTACAAAATTCGAAGATCCGGAAATGTTTACCGTGTTTGGGTTACTTGTGGTTATTGCACTTGCCCTAGGTACGGGAGTTACGGGACTATCTTTAACGCTGGGCGCGTTTTTGGCGGGTATGGTTTTAGGCGAAACGCCATTCCGTGTTCTGATCCAGACCGAGCTGCGTCCTTTCCGTAGTTTGCTGCTTGCGTTTTTCTTTATCACTGTCGGTATGGTTCTGGATCCGATCTTACTGGTTGATCAGGCGCAGGTAATTGCCGGACTTGTCGCGGTGATTATTGGTCTGAAGCTGTTTGTTATAGCGCCGCTGGCTATGGCATTTAAAAGGCCGATGCATCAAACGCTCGAGCTTTCATTTTTGCTATCCCAAGGCAGTGAGTTTGGTTTTGTTGTTTTGGGTATGGCGGCGGTTAAGTCCGGCATTGCACCGGATTTCGTATCGCAGCTGATTGCTGCTACGGCGGTGAGTATGATGATTACGCCGATATTAATGATTTTTGCCCGTAAGTGGAGCCTTCATGTCTGTGCCAATATCGAAGATACGATTTCAAACTGTCCGAAGCATTTGCGTAATCCGGCGATGAATAGTCCGGTGTTTATTGTTGGCATGAACGAAATTGGCTGTACATTGGCGCGTGGCTGTAGTTACCACAAAATACCTTATATCGCGATTGATTGGGATCGTTCGCGCTTTCTTGAATCAACGTCTGCCGGATATACGGTGGCTTATGGAGATCCATCCGATTTCAGATTCTGGGATGTTCTGGGCGTTAGTCAGTCGCGCGCAATGTGTATAGCTATTCGCCGTTATGAGATTTCAAAGCAGCTTACGCCGATTATGGAGCGCCTTTACCCGAACTTGCTTCGTTTCGTGGCTGTATCGGATTCTGTGGAAGCCGCACGATTTTCCGAGATTGGTTTAATTCCGTTTCCTGATCGCGGTATTCCGCCCGGTCTTGAGATGACTTGTGCTGTATTGCGCGAATTGGGCGCGACGGAAGAAAACATCCATGAGTGGATCGAAGAAGAGCGCGCAGCGCTGCTTGATAATATGAGCGCAACCAAAGGTGACGGGCAGGGCATGGAATTGTTGAGCGCTTAAGCTGTCGTATAATGTTAAAAGAACGATATAGTAAAAGCGCGATGGAACTTTATACTGTTGTACATCGGCGTTTTGTTCCATTATATATGTAGAAATTATATATCCGTCAGGGTATATGCGCCCTTAGCTCAGCTGGATAGAGCGTTGGTTTCCGGAGCCAAAGGTCAGAGGTTCGAATCCTCTAGGGCGCGCCATTTGGGGCTTTTCCCTCATTTTCCTTGAAAAACGAGAATAGAAGCGGCTCAGCAGGTTTCCGAAAATTCCCTATAGTGTGGCCGTAAGTTAAGCCCTCAGAGAAGATAATTCTTTGAATCGTCTTGCGTGTGTTTAGATCACTATCTATCCAAATATTAGAAGGGCTGTTATGTAGTGTAATAACCCTATAAAACGCTATAAGTGTTACGGTGCGACTGTGTGTGTGTTAACGATCTCGGTATCGACGGAAAAATGATAGTTTTTGAGAGCCTCTTTTAATCTGGGCTCTATCTTGGCAATGCAGCTTGTCATCTGATTGAGATCCGAAGCGCTGGCGGGGCCTAAAGTCAGGTTAAATGGCTTATTCCATTGTTTGATTCTGCCTGATGTGGTGATGTCACCATCACGAAGCCCGTAAAGTACTCCGGCTATATATTGCATGGGCATGGTGCCGATCAGGGTTTGTGTGTTCTTATTCTGGTATTCTGCCGTTGTTCTTGTGTCGAATAGACCAAAATTAATCCATGCATCTTCGACGTTAAGCGGCGCACGATCTGCGCCGAATATCTTTGTACTGAATTCGAGTTGCGAGCGGCCATTTTCTACTCTGAAGACAATGATTAAGCTAATAGTTTCGTTCTTTGGGGTTTGAATTTGTGTTCCTATATTGCATGAACTGGAATTTGGCAGTTTAAGAAGCATTGTATTGCCAAAAGAGATTTCGGGATGAACCGGCGCATAAGGAGCCGCGTATTTATCCAGTTCGGCTTTTATGCCTTGGCAATATGAATTATTTGCTGTTTTTGCGGATGCTTCGGCATTGCTTAAGAATAGCTCCGATTTTCTTTGTCGCTGTCTTTCAATGCGGTTTGCTAAAATAGTTTTATCGATGAAGTCTACTCTTTTAATCTTATCATCAAACGAGTTGGTATTGGCGGCCTGTAGATCCAGTTGTCGTAAAGTATAGTTACGCAGCTTTGTTTTGTATTGCGTGGCTATATCGGTATCAATAGACGTGCAGGCACGCAGGGCGTTATTATATACTGTGATTGAATTGATAGGAATGACAACGCTATCAATTTCGTTATCGATATAATCAAGGTAATCGCGCTGTTGCTGGGTAAGTTTTTGCAGGGCATTTTTATAGGAATCCTGCGCCCAGGCATGTTGCTGGACGGATAAGGCAAAAAACAGTGTTAATGCTGTGATATAGAGGCGGTTTAACATGTACTCTCCATGCCGGTCCGTAATCTTTAAGGATATCATGAAGGCTGTTAAACGCAAGTTAAGCCGCGCTTAAATCAATAAGCTGGTTATGGGTGATTATATGCGTGGCGCAATCTGTATTTTTTTAAACTGTCATTCAGGCCTGCTGTCATTTTCATATTTTGTTTCATGTTGTTATTTCATCCCTTTTAAACTCATCATCGCTGTGATATGAGTGAATATATAAAAAGTTTATAAAAATAAAAAATGAACAGGGATATAGGCTGAAGGAAAAATACGCTAAGTGTTTTTGATCGCCTATTTTAGAGTATGAAGCGTCGTTTCAACGAACAAAGTCGCGCAAAGCAATTTCATATTGACTCCATCTTGGATGTCAAGCTCACGAAGCTGCGTATTGAGTTGTCGACTCTGGTCGATAGAAAAAATTCCGAATTTGATGAAGATAGTCTAGAACGCTTTGTCGCAAGAATTGCGTCTTCTTCTACCAATAGCAAAATGGTTCTTGAAGAATACGAAAATGTAAAACAGGTCATGGCGACT
The DNA here is from genome assembly GCA_030432775.1 of Alphaproteobacteria bacterium. Lineage (GTDB taxonomy): Bacteria > Pseudomonadota > Alphaproteobacteria > Micavibrionales > Micavibrionaceae > JASMHE01. The sequence continues at coordinate 2,791 of JAUILO010000091.1, read as the reverse complement.
GGTGACCTAGATGTTATCCCTAATTTGAATAAACCTGAAACCCAGCTTTTATGGGGGGCGGCACTTGTCCATATGGAAAAGAATATGGAAGCATATTCAGTGCTTTGGGATAATACGCCCGCAGATGCTGCGCCACATGTAGCAAATGCCAATAAGATCAAAAACCTTGCCGGAGCGCCTTTTTGGGAAAAGCTGATTGGCGCGCCTGCTGCGGTTGGCGAACTTACAAATCATGCGCGATTCTTATCCGAAGAAATGCGACGTACAGACGTAAAATTTGCATATGGAATACCGGGAACGGGTTTTAAATATACCCCGAAGGATAACCAGATCAATGTCGATTTGATGAGCGCCTTAGTTGCTGGTTTTGAACATACGAGAAGTCTTTTATTCCGTGAAATCGGGCATAGCTTCATCAGCCGTCAATATCCTGATCGCAGCAATGAAATTCGCGAAGAAATCAAGGGTGAATACGATACCGCGACCGGTACAAAGAATTTTATGGGCAAGCAAGTTAACGTAAACATGCCGCCCGAAGACTATATCAAGCTGCGTTTGTTAACGGCTGAGTGGCAAATGCGCAATATGCTCTGGACTATGGCTGAACATAATGTATGGAATCGTTATGCTTCAGATAAAGGGGAGCGCCTGTCGCAAGATTACTCATACTCGTTGAACCATGATCTGTTGACTGTTGGCGGTTATGGGCAAACATCTTTACGTACCCAGCATCTTAAGCACGTCATAGAAAACAGCCCGCTTAAAATTCTAAGGGATAATGTTGATGTGATTTTGTCACATCTGGCTGAATTATTTGGCAAGAGTGAGGACGAAGCCGGCAAGACGCCGCTGGAAGAATATAGAGAAAAAGCTCGCAAGCGCTTCATCAATACTATTCGTTCGGTCGAGATGGGGTTTTATCGCGGTAATGATTTATTCGAAGACACGCCGACAGGCTGGTTAAGTGTCGGGGTTGATCCGAAACTTGTCACAATGAATTCGTATCCGCGGCATTTTGATGAATATCGTGATGGCGTTACGCAAAAACCGGGTTTGAACGGTTTTCCGACGGCCGAGTTTAATTATTTGATGGATTTATGTGCTGGTGATGACGGTCTGGAGAAAATGCAGCCAGGGCCTGCGGATAAGCTATTCGGTTATAAATATTATAAAAAACGTGCAGAGGAACTGAGCGCGCAGCGTAATAAAATTATTGAAAAGATATGGGATTATTACCTGAAAGAAGATGCGGAAGTTCTTTTACAGGAATTAGAAGACAGCTTGCGTCAGGATCTTGGCCTTGAAGCGCTAGATCGTGAAATTAAAGAACCGCCGCCAACGCCGCCGCAAAACAGTGCGAAGCAACAGCAGCAAAATGCGCAAAACCAGCCACAAAATCAGCCGCAGCAGCAAGATCCTGCACAGCAAGACCCGCAGGTCGGCACGCCGCAGGAATCGCAAGCAGGTGATCCTGAAGATGCCGATCCACAGTCTGGTTCTTCTGAAGCTGGAAGCACTGAGGATAATAAGCAGCAAGAAGCAGATCCGCAGCAAAGTGAACATCAGAAGGCTGATGCGTCTAGTGACGAACAGAATAGTGAGCAGGGCCGTGAACAGGATGATCTGAAAAGCGAGTTTAATGAGGAAAGTAATTCATCCAGTGATCCACGCCCGGACGAGACACAGCACAGTGCGCCTGAGGATAGCGCGGAGCAAAATAGTCAGTCGCAGGATCATGAATCGCAGGATAGTCAGGCTCAGGACAGTGATCCGCAGGATGCTGCGGACCAAAATGACTCTGATCCCAACCAGTCGGAACAAAGTCAGTCGGAACAAGGCCAGTCGGAACAAAGTCGCTCAGAACAAAGTGATGACGAGAAATCACAAAGCGAGAATAATTCCTCTGATGATATGGGTATCGACCCATCGCAATCACAGCAAGATGATGGTCGTTCTGATTCAGATGAATCAGAAACTCAGCCAGAATCTTTTCAGTCAGAATCTTCACAGCAAGATCAGCAATCTTCTGCGTCTGAGCCACAGCAGAACGATCAGGGTAAGCAAGATTCAAATGAGCCAGATCAAGGCAAGCAGGAGTCTGAGCAAGAAGGTAGCGGGCAGCAAGATAATGCGAACCAAGAGCCTGAGGCTGAACAACTGCAAGAAATCATGGATCAGATCAAAGAAGCTGTCGATGACAAAGACATGCGCGATCAGGACAAGATGAAACAGGAGATGAGTGATGCTCCTGATAGTGATCAAGATAACCAGCAGCAAGATGGGCTGGATCAGGATAGTCTTGATCAAGACAATTCCAAGCAGGGCGATAGCGAACCAAAATCCGAGCAAGATCAATTACAGGAGATGATGGATCGTCTTAAAGACGCCATGCAAGACCAAGATCAACGCGATCAGGATAAGCTGAACCGAGAGATGAGCGATGCGCTGGATAGTGATCCGGAGGATAACCAGTCTGCGGATCAGAATAATCAGGAAAAATCTGCACAAGATCAAATGCAAGACATGATGGACCAGTTGAAAGAGGCACTGGAGGATCAGGATGCACGTGATCAGGATAAGATGAATCAGGAACTGAGCGATAGCCCTGATAGCGATGCACAGGACAGCCAATCTAAAGATAGTCAGCAGGAAGATAATTCTGAACAGCAAAACGGCGAGCAGCAAAAATCTGACAAAGAGCAGTTGGAAGAGTTGATGGAGCAGCTCAAAGAGGCAATGGACGAACAAAGTCAGCGCGATCAAGACAAGATGAATCAGGACATGAATGATT
>JAUILO010000090.1 GCA_030432775.1 Alphaproteobacteria bacterium | reverse complement strand
TTGATATGGTTCCTAACCATATTCTTCGCTGGATGGGCGCGAACGTAACCAGCTTTGGTGATCAAAGTCAGGATCCAGCAGAAAATCTTACAAGAAATGTTATGTTCGGTGGTCAGATGGTTTCAGGAAGTATCCAGCAATCTGCCGGAGCTGCGCAGGAAGCGGCGATGGGTGGTGCTGGCTTTATCAAGAGTCTGGCCACGCGGCAAGGCAGTTAATAGGGCAGTAAAGTAAATAAAAATAGACGACTAGAAGCAAGGTAAAGGATGAATGTCACTACTAAGGATGTCCTAAAATATACAATGCTCCCCGGATTTATTCCGCGGATAGCAGATTTATTTTCGTCCGGATTTTCTAACGTAGCGTTCTTTATGGCTTTTTTATTCCGGATGACCGGTCTCATCCCTTATAACCATCCTTATCTTATTCCGGAAAATTTAGGCCGTTACGGTATGCGTCATGTTATCGGCGAGGCCTATAGGCATTTAGAATTCAAGAAGGAAAATATCGATAGGATATTGATCTTTTTTATCTTTCTGGTCGGTGTCGTTGTGCTGTTTATGCAGCTGATTTTGTTCTTTGTTGCGCTGGCCATTCCCTATGCGAGTGCGGGGGTAGGCGCAGAGTTTTTCAAGTATTTCGGTCAAACAACTGACCCCACATATGATATGGCGTTCATATTTTTGGACCGTGTTTTTGGTTATAAAGACCTTGGCGGCGCTGGGGTTGATATCTTTAATTCGTGTGTGGCGCAGGCTATTCCATGTCTTCTGGAAGAAAGCGGACCGGGCGGCCCGCTTGTACCATCGGGGTCAGGCGTTGTTCTGACTATACCAACACCATTCCATATTGGTCTGCACAGATTATTGCATTTTTACAATATGGGTGTTCTTGCTGTTGCGCTGATTATTTTCTTGTATTTAGTTGTCACCGTTGTCGGTGAAACAACAGTAACAGGAACACCTTTTGGCAAGCGCTTTAACCGTTTTTGGGCTCCGGTGCGTATGATCGCGGCGCTGGCTTTACTATTTCCTGTTATTCAAGGCCTGAATATGGCGCAGTTGATGACCTTATATGTAGCAAAATGGGGGTCAAATCTGGCCACAAATGCATGGGTCGAATATGTCGGAGCGCTGTCCGGCGAAACGCCGATGGGTAATAAAGCAGAGCTGGTGGCCACGCCAACGGCGCCAAGTATGGATGCGCTGAGTGAGTTTTTGTTTGTAGCCGAGGCCTGTAAACATGCAGAGCAATATATGAATCAGCGTACAATTGAAAGCTACATCGTTGTGACCCCGGATCCGAACGGCAGCGGCGATGCGATTACAGGGCGTAAAGATTTTATTGGTACTGATTATACTACAGCACGCGACTTTTCCATGGAATCTGGCGCGACCAGTATCACTGTTCGTTATGGCGAGGTAGATGATGATGAATACAAGAATTACAAAGGCTATGTGAAGCCGATATGTGGCGATCTTCAGATGCAAATTCAGGATATTGAGAATATTGGGGCGTTCACAATTCAAGAGGGTTACTATAACCTGATCCAGAATATTGAATCTGGCGGCACTTTTGACACGATGGCCGAAAATGTAGTGCTACGTGTTATTCCGACAGAAGACAAAAATCCATTTGCGCCTGTGCCTGATTCTGAGTTTATGGAAGATTATAAATCTTATGTCCGATTTTACATGGAAGGTGCGTCCTTTAGTATTACTATACCGTTCTTCGGTACATTTGCGATTACTTTCCCGAGTATTATTCAGCAAGGCGTGGATGCACAAGTGGCAAGCCCGACCTGGGACCAGGACTTCTTAATACGAGGCTGGGGCGGCGCGGCAATTTGGTATAATAAAATCGCCGAATATAATGGTAGCTTAATATCATCAGCCTATTCGTTACCCGTACCTTCGAGTTATCCATCTGTGATGGAACATGTGTATGAAGAGCGGCAAGGGCATGATAATTTCGTATCGCCTGAAACGCGTTTTAATCCGGTTCTATCTGATGGGCAGATTGTTGATTTTGAACGGGATGAAGATGCTTATGTTGCTATGGCGCTGCATTATGCGCAATCATTCTGGATCGTGAACTATGAAGCACCTACCGGTAATATATATGAAGATGCGATTACAGCGATGTTTGGGCTGGGCGGGTTATTTGATATGACAGCTAATAATGATATTCATCCGATGGCAAAACTGGTGGCAGTTGGACGCGGCATTATTGAAAGCGCTGTGACAAATTTCGGCTTTGCGTTTGGTGCCGGTATCTTTGGTGGTTTGGCAAGTATGTTCCAGCAAACATTGGTGGGGTCGGTCGGTTTTGCAGCGGCGAGCTTTGCCGGACAGGTGGCGTTGATTGGTTTGTCGATAGGCTTCATCCTGTATTATATTGTGCCGTTCTTGCCGTTCATCTACTTCTTCTTCGCACTTGGTGGCTGGATTAAAGGTATTTTTGAGGCAATGGTTGGATTGCCGTTATGGGGTATTGCCCATATTCGTATTGATGGCGAGGGCTTACCCGGCCCTGTTGCCATGAATGGGTATTATCTTATTTTTGAGATATTTATAAGGCCTGTTTTGACCGTGTTCGGTCTGATCGCCGGTATTATCATTTTTGCTGCACAGGTCGATGTTCTGCATGAAATCTGGCAAATTGTGACCACAAATGTTTCCGGTTCAACCGGAACGGATGCGCCGCTGGCATCAGGTGTGGGTGCAGGTGTGGGCGAGCCAATGGGTGCTATTGAATATGTACGGCGCGGTGTAGATGAATTGTTCTATACGGTGATTTACACGATCGCAGTGTATATGATCGGTATGTCAGCCTTTAAATTGATTGATGGTATTCCAAATAACATTCTGCGCTGGATGGGTAGTTCTGTATCCACATTTGGCGAACATCGTAAGGATGCTGCAGAAAATCTTGTATCGATGAGCTTCATAGGAAGCAGTCGCGCACTTGGTCAGGTAAGTCAGGTATTCGGCGGACAAGGTAGTTTCCTTAGTAACCTATTCAAATAACAGGATTTTGTCGTAGTTTTCTCATGATTTACGTAGTCGCAACACTTGGATTTATTAGCGGATTTGCCTTGGGTATGGGCATTATATCTGCGCTGACTCGTAAATATTCAGGCGAAGAATTATTGACCAATAAAGGGTTGAAATGGAAATATGGCGCTATTGTATGGGTGTCTGCCTTTGCCGCTAGTGCATCTGCTGTCTGGCTGTATCAGGAATATTATCTATAAAGCTCTCATTTTTAAAAATTCTTACATGAACTATATCTATCTGAATAACCGTAAATTTTGATGGAGCGAAGGTGCAATGATGACCGAACAAAATGCGCAGCAAATTTCATATCATAAATTATCGAGAATATTGCATTGGGCCACGGCCCTTATTATTCTGTCATTGATACCTATTGGTTTTTTTATGGGCGAGCTGTCAAATAGTAATCCGGTAAAGTTTAAGCTTTATATGCTGCATAAATCATTCGGTTTGACAGTGCTGGGTTTGTTATTTTTACGCGTTATTATATTGCTTGTTACGACGCATCCGCATAGCTTGCCAACGCATAAACACTGGGAAGTTTTGCTAGCTAAATTCATACATTTTTCTTTATACGCGCTTTTGTTATTTCTTCCATTATCCGGCTGGATCATGTCATCGGCGGGTGAATTTCCTGTGCCGTTTTTCGGTCTGTTCCATATGCCGGATTTGGTGGGTAAGAATGAAGCGCTGTTTATTCTTATGCGTTCTTCCCATGAAATATTGGCGATTATCATTGTTGGCGCAGTGGGGCTTCATTTTGCCGGTGCGCTCAAACATCATTTAATAGATCGTGATACGACATTGGCGCGCATGTTGCCGGTCGCGGAAAAATCAAAGACCGTTATGGTGGTGATTGCTTTGATAGCGGCCGCATCGCTGGCAATCGGGGCATTTTTCTCGGTCAAAGAGATGCGCCATATGCTATATTCCGAGCAAAGCATTGAAAAACCGGAACAGAACACACCGCGAGCCAGTACACAGAACAGCACGCCAGATTATATGGCGGATGTGGAGATATCGCAGGAAGCTGCAGGGCAAGAGGCAATAGGAATAAAGCTGTCTGAAAATAACGCTCATGAAAATAACAACGAGACTACACGTAATGATACTGCGCGCAATGAGGCAAAGAACAGTGATGTTGCACAGGATAGCCCTTATAGCTGGCAAATAGACCAGCAGAAAAGCAATATATCATTTCAGGCCAGCCTATATGGTCAGAATTTTGAAGGTGTATTTGGCACGGTGAGCGGGCAGGTTGTTTTTGATACGGATCATCTGAATGAAAGTCATGTTAATATCGGCGTTATTATTCAAGATTTAAAGACCGGAAGTGCTGATAGAGACATGAATATCCAGACAGATACATGGCTGGATAGCGAATCTTTTCCGGAATCACGGTTTGTAGCGTCATCATTCGAGAAAATAAAGCAAAATCAATATGTTGCACATGGTCATCTGACGATAAAATCCATAACCAAGCCGCTTGATTTTGTTTTTACATTTGAGGATGCCGAAATATCAGCTGGCGGGCAAAGCGGTACAGTTGCCGGAATCTTTGTTATCAACAGGCTGGATTTTGATGTGGGACAGGGGGAATGGAGCGATTCCGATACGGTCGGACACAGCGTAAAAGTTAAGGTTTTACTACATGCAGAGCGAAATACTGGTCATAATCAATAAAAGACCTGTATTGCTTGAGTATAAACGGAATCTAATATATGAATCATTTAGGGGTATTCTTGCGCAAATTGCTGGAGTAAAATCAGTATTATGAGAACATTATTTCATTTATGGCTTCATCCTTTTTCACGTAAGGTACGTATTACCTTATCCGAGAAAAAGCTCGATTTTGATTTAAAGATTGAAAAGGTATGGGAGCGTCGTACAGAATTCTTGGCACTTAACCCTGCAGGAGACGTTCCGGTTCTTGTCGAAGAAGACGGAACAACACTGGCAAATAGTCAGGTGATTTGCGAATATGTCGAAGAAGTGTATCCTGAGGTTAATCTTATCGGTAAAGATCCGGTTCAGCGCGCAGAGACACGCCGTCTTGTCAGCTGGTTTGATATGAAATTTAATCTTGAGGTCACAGAGAATCTTGTCGGTGAAAAACTGATGAAGCGTTTCCTTAAGCTTGGTGAACCACATGGTCCTTCTATTCGTGCCGGTCATGCCAATATTCACTATCATTTGGATTATATCGGCTTTTTAATGGAAAAGCGCACATGGCTTGCTGGTGATGATTTTTCATTGGCTGATATTGCCGCTGCCTCGCATTTATCTGCGATTGATTATATCGGTGATGTACCGTGGGACGAACATCAAGCTGCACGCGAATGGTATGCCCGCGTTAAATCCAGACCAAGTTTCCAACCATTGCTCGAAGACCGCATACCGGGTTTTAACCCGGTAGGGTATTACGAGAATGTTGATTTCTGATCCCGTTCAATCATGCAGTTTAGCCACTAAGTATTAGAGATAAAGACATGTCATCCACTCCAGGGAAGCTCTTTTGTTTTGGATACGGCTATTGCTGCGATTATCTGGGGTATACGCTTCTGGCACAGGAAGGCCAGTGGACGGTGGCCGGCACAACGCGCGATCTTGAAAAACAAGTATTGATGCGTGAAAATGGCATTAAGTCTTATGTTTTTGACCATAGTAAACCGCTTGACGACCCTCAATTATTCTTTTCCGGCGTCACACATCTTTTAATATCTACCCCGCCAAGTGACGATGGCGACCTGACATTTAACATGCATGCTGATGATATTTTGAAAATTCCAACGCTGAAATGGGTTGGTTATTTATCTTCAACAGGTGTCTATGGTGATAAGGATGGCGAATGGGTTGATGAAATGACGGAACTCAGCCCGAATTCAAAACGTGGTTCGCGCCGCGCCAAGGCAGAAGGTCAGTGGTTATCGCTGTTTAAGAGCCATGGCTTGCCCGTTCATATATTCCGTCTGGCTGGTATTTATGGCCCGGGCCGCAGCGCCCTTGATTCAGTCCGTGCCGGTTATGCGCGGCGCATTAGCAAGCCAGGCCATGCTTTTAGCCGGATTCATGTCGAAGATATCGTGCAGGTATTGGAAGCATCAATGAATAACCCAGCACCGGGCGAAATTTATAACATTGCGGATGATCTTGCCGCACCTAGCCATGAAGTTATAGATTATGCCTGTCAGCTTTTAGGGATGCAGAGCATGCCTATTATTCCTTTTGAAGAAGCAGATATGTCACCAATGGCGCGCAGTTTTTATGCGGATAATAAGCGCGTTCATAATGATAAAATCAAAAATGATCTCAATGTCTCTTTGAAACATCCTAATTATCGCTCTGGTCTTGAGGCGTGTTTAATTGTCGAGGAAGAATATCAACTTCGTCAGATCAGTGAAGTCTCGATCTAAATCTGACAATCATATTAGAAAGTCATAGCGTATTAGAAAGCTATACTAACAAAGGCGAAGAATTTCGACGTGTTGGGTGGAGGGGGCGTTAAATGCATGAATCTTGTTGCGTGCTAACGCTTGCCGCGCTTTTGCTGTTCTTCATATGCATTATAAGGCATGCGAACAATCACAGTTGTGCCGATACCCACAGTTGAGGAAATATGCAATGTTCCGCCATGTAGCTCGATCAGATCTTTTGTAATAGCAAGGCCAAGTCCAGTACCTTCATGTTCGCGTGTGTAATGGCTGGCTGCTTGTTCGAACGGGTTGGTTACGCATTGCAGCTTTGTAGCCGGTATACCGATACCTGTATCATGTACCTTGATTGAAATGTAGTTTTCGCGCTCGACTGATTCGAGTTTAACAGAACCGCCCGGCTCGGTGAATTTCACGGCATTGGACAGGATATTTAGCAAAATCTGCATTAATGCGCGCCGATCGGCGATGATATGCAGGTTTTCATTCGGTATGGCCATACTAAGGCTGATTTTTGCGTCTTCAGCGCGGCCTTCCACCATATGTACAGCAAGGCGCATTACCTTACCAAGATTTAGCTCTTCAAGGTCTAGTTCGTATTTACCGGCCTCGATCTTTGACATATCCAGAATATCGCTGATCAAATCCAGAAGATGTTCACCGCTTTCGCGAATACCGGTGATGTAATCCAGATATTTTTCTGTGCCTATAGGTCCTAAAAGCTGCCTTTGCATCATTTCGGAAAAACCGATAATCGCATTGAGCGGCGTACGCAATTCGTGGCTCATATTGGCAAGGAATTGTGACTTTGCAGCATAAGCGCGTTCGGCTGATTCCTTGGCTTCACGTAGTTCTAATTCATGTAGCGTGGTTTCGGTAATATCGTGCATAATACCGAATAGTGCGATAACGTCGCCGTCATCATCCAGCTCACATTTACCATCACAGCGTACATAGCGCGTTGATCCGTCATCAAGGCGAATACGGAATTCCATGTCATAGTTGTTTTTCTCGATAATAGCGCGCTGGAAAGCTTGTAACAGTCTGCCGACGTCACGTTTATGGAGTTTGGAGTTGATGCTTTCAACGGTTGGTACGAAATCATCTTCGCTTACGCCGAAGATCCGATAAATTTCGTCTGACCATTCAATGCGTTCATTGCCCACAACCCAGTGCCAATGCCCCATATGTCCAATCGATTGCGCTTCGCGCAACATGCGCTGTCTTTTGTGTAATTCTCGTTCATGGTCTTTAATGGCTGTGATATCGCGTCCAACACAATAAATGCGGTCTTCGGCGCGGCATTGCCGCCATTCAACCCATTTTTCGTTGCCGTCACTACCTAAAACGCGGGCTTCAAAATCGATTGCCGGATCCGTCGAGCGATCTTCATGGTGAATAAGACTTTGTAGTGATGTACGCACAAGGGCGCGGTCATCAGGATGCACAAGATCCAGGAAACCAAGGTTTTTAAGGTGGTCATTATCATAGCCAAGATTATTCAGGAAGTGACTGTTTACACGAAGGATGCGGCCATCCAGATTGGCGACTACCATAATATCATTCGATAGCGCTAGAAAATGTGATAATGCGTCTTCTTCAAAGCTCACCAGATCATTGAAATTGGCCTGTTCCTGAGGTATGAGCTGCATCAGGCTTTGTGTTAATTCTTCGTTATGGTCACCATCTTGCAAAATTTGCGAGGCAACCAGATATTCTCTGCCGTTCTGGCTTTGGACGCGATCAAAGTGAAAGCTTGTTTCAATTTCGTTATTGCCAATATGCAGCGTTAGCGCATGCGCACCTTCCTGAATGCATTCGGTATAGGTGCGATCCTGCCCGCCAAAGGATGGCGCATCACGTAGCGCAAGATCGGGGTCATGAAAACGGATAAGGTTTTGTACATTATAACCACGATCAGAACCGCCGTCAGAAATGTTGAGAGCACTTTTAATGTTATCGGATAAATACACAAGATTACCGTGGCAATCAGCGACGAAACGGTATGGTTCATCACTTTGTGCTTGTGCGTTTTCCGAGGCAATTATTGTTTGATTTGAAACCATGGCATAGAGGGTATAGGTGAACTTGTTAATAATAGATTAAGATATTATATCAAATCCGACAACCACGGAATTATGTTATTAACAACAGCCCCCCGAATCGCCTGTGAGAGCGCGGGGGGCGTGCGTTACAGTATATGTGTATAACTATTATTGTATGTCGTATTTCACGCCACAGCCATATGGCTGGCTGGTTGATGTCTCAACAGGCTTATCAGCCTTTAGATCATCAATAGCGGCCAATACATAGTTTTTGGCATTCTCAAGGCCTTTTGTGCTGGCGCTTGGGTGATCATCAATAGCTCCGGCGTAAACCAATACACCTTCTTTGTCGATGACGAACATATGCGGTGTTGTCTTTGCGCCATATAGGTGACCTACTGTGCCATCAGCATCCATCAAAAGCGCAGTCGCGTTTGAGCCTTGCTCGGCGATAACGGCATTGCCGTCTTCACCGGTGGCAAGATAGCCTTGGTTATCTTTTGCTGATGAGTTGATTGACAGCCATACAACGCCTTCACTTGTCGCTGTTTGCTGTGTTTTCTGCATATTGCCCGAGCTGTAATGCTTTTTTACGTAAGGGCAAAGATGGTTTGTCCACTCAAGTACAACGGTTTTACCTTTAAAATCGCTGAGCTTATGGGCTGTACCATTTGTATCGGTGAGTTCGAAATCTGGTGCTGGCTGTCCGATTTCTGCAGCACGCGCAGATGGTACCATAAGCATGGATATGAATAATGCTGTGCCTAAAATAAGGCCCATCATGTGGAGTAAGGATTGAGGGTGGATTAGTTTTTTCGTCATAATCATTCTTTCCTTGTTGTTAATATAAAAGTCCGTATGTGGCCGAAATTTATAAAATTATTCTCGGCTCATTATTATTGGTCGTAACTTTTAGTTAGTGGACAAAACATCTCGAATTTTCGCGGGAGTCAGAATTTGTGGTAAAACCACAGCATCCGGACGTTTCCCGCTATCGGGGTTTTTTGCTCCGTAATAAACATAGATCGGGACGCCATTTCGTCCATAGCTGGCAAGAAATTTTGTTATTTCTTCGTTGTAACTGGTCCAGTCGCCTTTGAGATAGGCGATATTGCGCTCTTGTAAAATGGTGCTGAATTCTTCGGTATCAAGGGCAATGCGCTCATTTACCTTGCAAGTGATGCACCATGCTGCCGTCATATTGACGAAAACCGGGCTATCCGTATTTTCAAGCACATCATTCAAAAGCGCGGTTGTAAAAGGCTGTGCTATCTCGCTGGGTTTGATATGTGCTGGTGTGCTGGCGTTAACATGTTTGGATACTTTTGCCGCAGAAAAAGGCCCAATGATTGAAAATGCGAGGATAAACGCGATGAATATCCAGTGAATTTTCTTTTTGGCGAGTGAGTGATGAAGATCTTGAGAATCAGAGTTGATAGCAACAAAATCAACGCCTTTGACCTTATTTTCGATCATGTGGTTGAGCGCGTTTTTACCTGAACCTCCGATACCGAGGACTTTGATTCGTGCGAATGCTTCAACTTCTGGTTTTACT
>JAUILO010000089.1 GCA_030432775.1 Alphaproteobacteria bacterium | reverse complement strand
GTTTTAAATCGGCTAGCACTTCTAGATTATGATTTTCGGCAAAAAACTTGAGCAAGTCCTCAGTGACTGACGGGCCAATATCTTCGATTGCTATCAACCGTTCATATGAGGCACTTTGTATCTCCATGGCTTGTGCCATTTCCTCTTGCAGGTGATCAAGATCACCATAGGTCTGTGCTAAACGCCGCGCAGTGACTTGCCCGACCTGACGAATACCCAGCGCATAAATAAATCTATCCAGTGCTATAGAACGTCTATCGTTAATCGATTGGAACAGATTGGTAGCGGAAGTCAGCCCCCAGCCGCTCCATGTTTGTATCGGCTCTTCCAGTGTTTTGTTACGCTCTTCGAGTTTAAAAATATCAACCGGCGTTTTCACAAGGCCCTTTTCCCAGAACTGTTCGACGACCTTAGCCCCCATACCATCAATATCAAATGCATCACGGCTTACAAAATGCTTTAGCCGTTCAAGCGCTTGCGCGCCACAAATCAGTCCGCCTGTACAGCGGCGAACAACATCGCCATCTTCGCGTACCGCTTCGGAGCCACAAACCGGGCATATATGCGGGAAGATGAATTTAGTTTCGGTGCCGCAGCGTCGCCCCTCCACAGGACCAACGATCTGCGGGATCACATCACCGGCGCGCTGAACAATAACATGGTCACCAATCAGAATTTCTTTTCGCTCCAGCTCATCTTCATTATGAAGTGTCGCACGCGAGACAACAACGCCCCCAACCGTAATAGGTTCCAGCACAGCCACCGGCGTTAATGCACCCGTGCGTCCCACCTGAATAATGATATCATTCAGCACCGTAACAGCTTGCTCAGCAGGAAATTTATGTGCCGTTGCCCAGCGCGGCGCGCGCGATACAAATCCCAGGCGTTCCTGTAGGTCAAGGCGATTCACCTTATAAACGATGCCGTCAATTTCGTAATCAATATCAGGGCGTGTTTCCAAAATTCCCTGATAATATTCCATGAGTTGCTCTAGCGAAGTATAAAGACCTGCGGGTTTGCTCTCCGAAAAACCCCACCGGGTTAGCTTTTCCCGTATTCCCCACTGGGTCGTGGCAATAGGCGCACTCACCTCGCCCAGCGCATAACCGAAAAACCGCAAGGGGCGCGCGGCAGTTACGCTACTATCAAGCTGCCGGACACTGCCAGCAGCCGCATTACGCGGGTTGGCAAAGGGCTGTTTCCCCTGTTCTTCTTGCTGTTCATTCAATTTTGCAAAATCACCTCGTCTGATATAAATCTCGCCGCGCACTTCCAATATATCCGGAACATCGTCTGCATCTATCTTTTGCGGCACATCGCATATAGTTCTGACATTGGCAGTGATATCCTCACCTTCCTGACCGTCCCCGCGCGTTGCCGCCTGTATCAACACGCCTTGCTCATAACGCAGCGAACAAGACAAACCATCAATCTTGGGTTCGGCCACAAGCTCTATCACGTCATCTGTGGCATACCCCAAAAACCGTTTAATGCGCTCGATAAAATCGCTTAGATCTTCTTCGCTAAACACATTGGAAAGCGAGAGCATAGGAACGGCGTGCTTTACCTTTTCAAAGCCTTTTGCCGGCGCAATACCGACTTTCTGCGATGGACTATCCGGCGTTACCAGCTCTGGGTATTTTTCCTCTAGTGACAAAAGCTCCTGGCGTAATACATCATATTCGCCATCGCTTACTGTCGGTGCATCATCGGTATAATATTTTTCGTCATGGGATTGTATTTGTTTGACCAGACTGGCATGCCGCCCTTTGACGCTTTCATAGTCCAGATCAAATAACATAGGCGGCGGCTCTGCATTCTTGCTCATGGGCCTGTCTCCAGTCATTTATCGGCAGCCGCGCGGGATTCCTCTGTAATATGTTCGCCGGATAACATTCGCGCAATCTCCTCGCGGCGCTGCTGTGCCTTATCCAGCGTAATGATATTTGTTCGAATATCATCTTCGCCACCTTTCATCACGATAAAGTGATGTCCAGCACGGGCGGCGACTTGCGGTGAGTGGGTAACGATCAATATCTGTTTACTCTGCGCAAGACGCAATAACCGTTCGCCCACCGCAGCAGCTGTCGAGCCGCCAATACCTGTATCAACCTCGTCAAAGACTAATGTTTGCGGTCCGCCGCTTTCGGCCAGCACGACTTTAAGCGCCAGCATAAAGCGCGCCATCTCGCCGCCAGATGCTATTTTGTTCAATGGTCCTGCCTCGCGCCCCGGATTGGTTGCCACAAGAAAACGCACCTGATCCATGCCATGTACGCCCCACTGTTCCTCGGGAAGCTCCTTCACATCCGACACAAATCGCGCACGCTCCAGCTTCAACGGAACAAGCTCGGCCATTACACCTTTATCAAGCCTACTGGCGGCTGCTTTGCGTTTGGCTGAGCTATCCTTTGCAATAGCCACATAACCAGCTTTGGCTTGCTGGGCAGTCTTGATTAATGAGGCGATAATATCATCCTGATGCTGGATCTGTGATAACTGCGCAGCTATTTTCTGACGCATATCCGGAAGTTCATCAACCACGCAACCATGTTTACGTGCCTGCGCGCGTAAATCATGCAGACGATCATCAATATCCTCAAGATTATCATCAGCCGCTTCCATATCAGCGGATAATGATTGTATCAGCGCAATCGCTTCCTGCATTTCCGAGGCGGCACGATCAAGGGCTTGTAATATTGTATCACCGGATGCGCCCAATTTATCACTGATCCTGTCCAGCGCGCTATATGCCTGTCCCAATCTGTGTTCACTGCCACTATCTTCGGCACCAAGAAAATTATATGCGTTATTCAGTGCCTCGATCACCTGATCACGCGACATCAAACGCTGGCGCAAATCCGACAGTTTTTCTTCTTCTCCTTTTTCAGGAGATAGCGTATCCAGATCTTCCAGTGACTGGCGCAAATAATCTTCCTCACGGCGCGCATCTTCGATAGCGTTTTGGGCATCAACAACCGCTTGTTCGGCCTTACTCCACGCGCTCCATGCTTCTTGCAGTTTTATCGCACTAACACCTGCAAAAGAATCCAGCAATAGACGGTGTGTTTTGGGATCAAGCAGTCCTTGCGTTTCAAACTGTCCGTGAATTTCCACCAATGTCTGGCCAAATTCCTTGAGCAGCGCAATACTTACAGGTTGGTCATTTACAAAAGCGCGGCTACGTCCATCCAGCGACACAACACGGCGCATCACAATTTGTCCGTCTTCGCTTTCAAGACCGTTTTCCTGCAACATCATATGAGCAGCGTGATCTTTCGGTAAATCAAAACAAACACTCACCGCCGCCTGATCCGCTCCTTTACGAATAAGTCCCGCATCAGACCGCGCACCAAGCGCGAGTCCCAAAGAATCAAGCAATATCGATTTACCCGCACCGGTTTCACCAGTCAGGGCACAAAATCCGTTTTGGAACTCTATTGTGAGAGCCTCAATCAGAACGACATTTTTGATCGATAAATAAGTCAGCATATATAGTATTTAGCATGAGTCACCCGCTCATAAAATCCCTGATCGCAAGTTATAAGGTGCTTTAGCGGGGATAGTTTTTTTATAAGATATCATTCCGATTATTTCGCAGACGCAATAGAAGTTTGCGTAATATTTTTTGACTTCTGTAAAATCCTATGTTTTATTCCCTGCTTATTCTAAAGATATTAATAAATAAATTGAAGACGACAAAGGTAAACACCCATGAACACAAACAGCAAAAAACGCGTAACTCATTTCAAAGCTGGCATTTTGCTTATGTCTGCATTCTTGGCCGCCGGGTGTGCCACAATTCCGGGAACAGATAACAAAGCGCTGCGCGTGGGTTCGGATCGTAGCAATGTCGATTTATTCGAAACACAAGAGCAACTCGAAGACCGCGCAGCGATGCTAAAAGCCGGAATGACCACCAATGAAGTTTTTGAAACACTTGGCATTGGCCAAGAACGCTTTGTAAAGCTTGAGACAAAAGATATCCTGCCGGAAATTCTGAGCGGCGCACGCCCGCAACCAAGAACAGCGGCCGAAGCCATGGAACTGGAAGAACTGCTGGCATCCATTGATGTTTACAAACTTCAATATAAAGACACTCAGAAATTCGGCGAAATAGATTACAAACTTGATGTCGAGAGAACAAATACCGGATTTGACCGTACCCTTACCCTTGTTATACAGGATGACCAGCTTAAACGCGTCAAAGTATCAGGAGCGCAAAGCATGCTGAACTCTGATAAAAGCAATCTGGTATGGGATAGCCTCAGCGGTATCGCCAGAGGCGTTACACGTGTTTTCAAGCCATAAACACCGCGCTTTAATTTGGCGCGAACGGCCATGATTACGTCTTAATCAGGGTATTAATTGGGATTGAACAGAGAATCTACTGTTTTATCGATCCAGTCACGATCATCCAGAATTTTAGCGCGCGCCTGATCATCCAGTAATTCATAAGAATACTGGTACCATTTGCTACCCGGATAGTTATACCCCAATACAGCCGCAACTCTGGTTGCTTCATCCTTCAGACCTATAGTCAAATATGCTTCGACCAGGCGATGCAAGGCTTCGGG
Organism: Alphaproteobacteria bacterium; assembly: GCA_030432775.1. Classification (GTDB taxonomy): domain Bacteria; phylum Pseudomonadota; class Alphaproteobacteria; order Micavibrionales; family Micavibrionaceae; genus JASMHE01. Next base: position 5,670 of record JAUILO010000089.1, on the reverse strand, counting down.
AACATGAGTCGTTGTCTGGTAATTTTGAACCACTGTTTTGAAGCGGCCAATTGACGCGTTTACATGACCACGTGTTAAATAATAACGGCCAATTTCCATTTCCTTACCCGCCAAGTGATCCAGTGTTAAATCGCGTTTGAAACGCGCATCACGGGAAAACTCACTATTAGGGAAACGGCGGATCAATGCATTGAACGACTCCAGTGATTGCTCTGTGACTGCCTGATCCCTTGATACATCACTGATCTGGTTATAATAGCTTAGCGCCTTTAGATACAACGCGTAAGGTGTGTCTTTATTTCCCGGATGCAGCTCTACATATCGATCAAGAGCTAATACAGCCTCATCATAGCGTTCATCCTTGTAATAAGCATAAGCAGCCATCATTTCGGCGCGAATGGCCCATTCAGAAAATGGATACTGTCTTTCAACTTCTTCGAAAAGCTGCGCTGCTATTTTGTTACGTCCTGTATCAAGTGCCGTTGCAGCTTCGTTGTATATTTCCTCAACCGGACGGTCATCATTCAACTTCTCTTTATCGCCAGAGGACGAGCAGCCCACAAGCAAAGCGCAAATAGATAAAGTCATGAGGACGGAACGAAAACGCATAGATCAACATCTTTCCAAGACAGGTTAACAATCGATATTTTGTTATACCGCTTATCATATAAAAACAAAATAGATTCTAACACTATTCATTCACAGGCGGGCATATTTACCCCGAAATTCAATAGTTTGACAAGATAGCCAGAATTTAAGGCATGTATGATTAATAAAAACGGCTGCGGGTACGATGCGCCTTACCGACCTTATACCTGCTGTCTTCGTTACATTTATGCCATAATATACGGTCCAGCTCGATCACAGGCATGGCTTTAAGTTTCGCCATTTCCTCAACGGCATACGCAGAACATGCACGTAGCTCTACTTCTTCTTCACAGCCGGATTGAATCAGCTGCTCTTTTTCAATACGGGCGCTTAGCTCATCACTATAGCGCAGCACACCTTCACAGCGCAGAATATGCGGAATATCGTTATCCGGTAAAATTGTCAGCTTCCCGATATCGCTATAGAGCGCCGCGCCGTCTTTTCTTGTGAACGCGTCATTCAAATCAGCAGCCGTGCTTTGCGCACGCTTTAAAATCAGGATATTACGACCTTTATATTGATGCACATCATAAAAGCCCTGCAACCGCGCCATCATCGCCACACAGTTCGATGCCTGCCCCTGCGTTGCCTGCACGAAGCTATAAAAAGAACCATTATACTCTGATAAGATCATTCCGCCCAGCTCACGTAACGATAAAGTGCAAAGACGCGCGAAATCAAAACTCACCATGCCATCAAAGCTCAGCTTAAGCAGCTCAAGAACCTGCGATACCTCAATGCCATTCAACTGCGCCGCTGAAAACGGCCCGTGTTCTACAAAATGATTTTTCAGATAAGTGGCAATCGTAAAGTACAAGGAATCATCAATGACCGGCCAACCCTCTTCGCGTAATCCCGGATCAAATCCAGAGCCGAAATTAATAGCATCAAGAGTCATGACATAGGCGGCAGTTTGTTCATCATCGCCGATATAGTGGTGATCTTCGTCAAAAATATTATCAGGCATAAAAGCAGGCAGCGATACGGCAAATTCCTTTAGACGTGCCTGATCAATAAACACATGCTGTGCATTTTCGGCCACGAAAGAAAAACCTTCACGGATTTCATCAAATAATGAATCACTTTGCTTTACAGCGCTGCGTTCAACCATTTTGTAATTAATACTCATAACCATATCACCCTTAAAATTCGATTATTTTAAAAGCACTGTTTCTAAGAGATTGTCAAGTTTTGGGAAGAAACGCCGGTGAATGTCAGGCCATTTCATGAAGGCAAGGCTGCACTGGCGCTTTTTGTTCTGCGCTTGTGACACCGTCAACAAAGATCCACGCATCACGATCTTCGAACAATGTACGAAGAAGCTGGTTATTCAGAGCATGGCTGAATTTTTCGCCGTAATACTCACCGAGAATCGGGTAGCCAGCCAAAAACAGATCACCAATCGCATCTAAAAGCTTATGACGGATAAATTCATCTTCACGGCGTAAACCGCTATTATTCAATACACGGTCATGATCAAGCACAATCGCGTTATCCAATGAGCCGCCAAGGGCCAGACCCATTTTATGCATGGCTTCAACTTCGTGTAGGAAACCGAATGTGCGGCAATCCGCAAGATCGTGACGGAAGTTACCATTTACAAGTGTGATCGCGTAATCTTGTCTACCAATCACCGGATGGTCAAAATCGATAGAACCGGAGAACACTGATTGTGCAGAGGGAGACAAGCTCACTTTTTTACCGTTCTCTTCAACAGTGATTGTTTTTAAAATTTTAATAGCGCGGCGCGCTTTGCTTTGCGCACTCACCCCAATCAGATCAATTTCATCAACGAATGGCTGCGCACTGCCGTCCATAACAGGAACTTCAGGGCCATCAATTTCGATGACAACATTATCAACACCGCAACCACGAAGCGCTGCCATTAAATGTTCGACTGTGCCAACACTGACATCATCTTCGTTGTGAATACGGGTACATAGCTGTGATTGAACGACAAGATCCCAGCGTGCCGGAATAACGTTATCTTTGTCATGAATATCTGTACGAACAAATACAATACCTGTATCAATTTGCGCAGGTTTTAAAAGCATACGGATCTGCTGACCTGAATGCAGGCCAACACCTTCGAACTCAATCGGGCTTGTTACAGTTTGTTGCATCGTTTCTCTATATATAATTTATTCTTTTTATTTTTTATGTCATTTGCTTGACTAATTTTATGGCTTGATAAAACCAGACATCACCGCACGTTTCAGCCTATAATATAAGAGTTATGCATAAAACACACAAATCACGCTTTATTACACATTGTTACAATTGTAACAGCATGAAAATAACAATAAAAACAATCAATTAGCTAGACATTACTAATGGGCGATACAAAGATATGCAACATATAAAAAAAAAAGGGGAGCCGAGGCTCCCCTAAAATAAGCAACTAGCTAAACAGCACTAAAGCTAGTTGGCTTGGCGACGGAGGAATGCAGGAATATCAAGTTCATTACTACCTGAATCTTCCTGATCTTTTAACTTTGGAGCATCTATGTTCAAGCTACCCTGCTCAGGTCTTTGTGGAGCGCGAAGAGATCTTGAAACACCACCACCAGAAGAGGCATTACCACCTTCTGAAGAACCTGTTTCCTCTTCTTCTCTATCATGACTTCTAAGCGGGTTTGTAAAACGCTCGAATAATGATGCCGGCTTACGCTTAACTTCTCTATTTCCACCTGGAACCGGAGGATTTAGCTTAAGACCAGAGCTTGAAACTGTGGAAGCTTCAGCAGTTCTTGGCGATTGAGCCTGCAATGGAAGTGTTGGCGCCGCGCTTTGAGTTTGAGCCATAGCAGCCTGAGCTGGCTGTTCTGGCTGAACTTCTGGCTCTGACACGTAAGGCTGAGGCGCACTCATTACTGGCTGCGCCGTATATGAACCTGTTTCAAACTGTCTATTCACTGTGACCGGAGCCGGTGGAATAAACGCGTCATTGTATATTGTCCCTGCTGGCTGCGCAGATGAAACATCACTGCTGCTCACGCTAATGTCCAAAGAAGACTTTGCAGGAACAGCATTACTCAAAGATGCTGCGTTCATTGCCGGAGCCTTGTTTTCAAACATATCGCTTTCCTGCGAAATCGGAGATTTCGGCAAGGAAGAACCAACATTAACCGACTGCGCAAGAGCTTGCGCCGCAGTACCTGCATCCGCTTGAGCTATTGTCGCTTCGTTTATTGTATTAGGTCTGGCACGCTCAATTGTTTTATCACCGGAAGTATCACGACCATAAGCAGAGATTGAAGGACGCCCGCCCCCGGTTACACCTTGTGACTGAGATTCAACATCAATTCCTGTTGCCACGATAGAAACGCGCATCATGCCATCCAGTCTGTCGTCGAAAGTCGAACCGAAGATAATATTCGCATTCACATCAACTTCATCACGGATACGGTTACATGCTTCGTCAACTTCGAACAATGTCATATCAGTACCGCCTGTTACGTTAATAATAACGCCGCGCGCACCTTTCATTGTCACATCATCAAGTAGCGGATTGTTAATCGCCGCCTCAGCAGCCTCGATAGAACGACGCTCACCCTCAGCTTCGCCAGTACCCATCATCGCCTTACCCATCTCCAGCATTGCAGAGCGGATATCAGCAAAATCAAGGTTAATCAAACCTGGCATCACCATAAGATCTGTCACACCACGCACACCGGACTGAAGAACAGAATCAGCAAGACGGAAAGCCTCGGTGAATGTTGTCTTTTCATTAGCGACACGGAACAAATTCTGGTTTGGAATAACAATTAATGTATCAACATAGCCTTGCATTTGTTCGATACCATCATCGGCCATACGCATACGCAATGTGCCTTCAAAATGGAAAGGCTTGGTCACGACACCAACGGTCAAGATACCGCGTTCACGACACGCTTTTGCAATAACCGGCGCAGCACCGGTACCCGTACCACCACCCATACCGGCAGTAATAAAGGCCATGTTCGAACCTTCAAGGTAACTCATGACCTCTTCAAGGGTTTCCTCGGCAGCAGCACAACCAATTTCCGGTTTGGCACCTGCGCCTAAACCTCCGGTTAATTCCGCACCGAGCTGAATTTTATTTTCGCAATATGACCCTTCCAGAGCTTGGGCATCTGTATTGCTGACTAGAAATTCGACCCCTTGCAGGTCGCTACTAATCATATTATTGACCGCATTACCACCTGCACCACCGACACCGATGACTGTGATTTTAGGGGTAAGCTTTTTGACTTCTTTATGTTGCATTCTAACGTTAATCATTGAGAGATCCTCCGTTGGCGAGATACTTCGAGTGTACTGGAGATTTGATTGTAAAAAAAGATCCTGTTCATGGGAAATACTTGAAAAGCTCCTGAAATGTACTGTTTATTCTTAGTTTTATTTGAAAGCGACACCTGAGAGATTCAGGCTAAACGATTCTTTTGATTCGACTTTTTCCATGTTACAGACAACCCCACTTTAGAAAAGGGTAGAAAAAAGCTTTCCTGTGGATAACCCCTAGTTTTCCCCATAAAAACATCAAAAACATCTGATTCATTAGAAAAAAAGCGGCGCAGGCCTTTGTGGATAGCCTGTGAATAAAGATAGGATAAAGCGTGTATATATCAAGAGGCGTAATATTTTGTGTAAATCATATGCTGCCAGAATCAAGCACCACTCAGCATAATTATTTACTTATAATCACTTAAAACACTAAAAAATTGCCAGTTTCGACATTGATGACTACCAATTTTCCCGCAGCCAGAATTTCACACGCTCCCACGCACTAGCCGGTTCGACCTGCGCCAGGATTTCTGCGGGCATTTCATCCGAACGCTCGGATAGATATGTTAGCAATCCGGCTGTTGTTGAAAATGCAGGGCCATTCACCGCATCGGGCAGCCCACTGGTACGGATTGGCATCCCCAGACGCACTTGCTTGTTCAATACATGTTGTGACAATTCACGCAAACCATGAAGCTGGCTTGCGCCGCCGGTTAAAACAACGCGCCGCCCCAAATGCGTACCCAGACCAGACAT
>JAUILO010000088.1 GCA_030432775.1 Alphaproteobacteria bacterium | reverse complement strand
TTAAAAAACTAGATTTGCCATTTAGGACTATTGTTCTTTGTGCCGGTGATACAGGCTTTGGCGCGAGTAAGACATATGACCTGGAAGTCTGGGTTCCAGGCCAAGAACAGTTCCGCGAGATTTCAAGCTGTTCGAATTGTCTGGATTTTCAGGCACGCCGCATGAAGGCACGTTTTAGAAATAAGGGTGAAAAGGATACGCGTTTTGTTCATACATTGAATGGTTCCGGTCTTGCTGTAGGGCGCGCCTTGGTTGCCGTGGTTGAAAATTACTACGATCCGGTTGATGGCGGCGTTTTTGTTCCTGATGTTTTGAAGCCATATATGGGCGGTATTGAAAAAATCGTTCGTGGCGAGGAAACAGCAGAGCAAAGAATAGCCCGCGGTTAATATTGGGGCCAATATAGATAGTTAGTATAGGCTGCTATCATATAAGCATAGTATTTCTGTTTATTTGACATAATTTTATGATTTCTGTATAAGTTCTATGAAATAAATTCATAGGAAAGCAATAATTATGACGACAGTTCTAGGCGGATTATCTTCTTTGTTAGACGACCCAATTCAGGTTAAGGCAGATTATCGTGAGGCGATATTGATACAGTTTGATGGAGCGGCAGAGGACCCGGAATTTTCAGGTGATATCCAATCAACATTGCTGCGGCACAGCCTTGGTCGTTATACAACTCCTTACATTGCGCGCGGTGTACAAGACACTGTGCTGGCAAAGGTGTTTGACCGTGGCTATTTGCGCGAAGCATTCACAGTGCCTCCAGAAGATTATATGGTTCAGGAAAATGTGCATACAGCTGCGCTTGCAAGCTTTAAGGGCAGCACGGTTATTCTGGATTTGGCAGTGTTTGAAGGTACGCCAGCTCTTGATGCGTTAAACAGTGCCATTGATAATGTGGGCGGGCAGCTTGACAGCGTCTTTATTCATAAAGACCGTCACGCATCTTCTGCGGTAACGGTCGGGTTTTCTGTGAAGCCGAAATAACGGATATCCTTGCGTATACCGAATAATTGAAAGGAGCCAGCGTGATGCAGGCTCTTTTTTTGTGGGATATTTTCCGATAATCTTCTGTATAATTGTCTTCAGTTTCTCTATACTTGAGTTTCAAAGGTTAGTTCTAACCATATTCGAAGTTATGCCATGAGTTTATTTGCAACACGAAAAATACGTTTGATCATGCATTTGCGTCGCTTGGGTGTCGCAGATATGAAGGTTTTGGAAGCAATCGAAAGAGTGCCAAGAGAAGTCTTTGTTCCGGCAGCCATGCAGGATCAAGCCTATGAGGATATGGCGCTGCCTATCGGGCGCGGGCAAACTATAAGCCAGCCTTTTGTCGTCGCAACGATGACAGAAAGACTGGAGCTGAGTGATCGCGATAAAGTGCTGGAGATCGGTACAGGGTCGGGATATCAGACTTGTGTTCTCGCGCAGCTATGTCGCCGTGTCTATAGTATCGAGCGCCATAGGCCTTTATTGGTACAGGCAGAACAGATGTTTAATGATCTGCGTTTGCGTAATATCACAACGATTGCCGGAGATGGCATGAAGGGCTGGAAAGCTCAGGCACCTTTTGACAAGATAATTTGTACGGCAGCGGCGCGCGGCAAACCGCCGCAGGAATTGTTAGACCAGCTTAAAATTGGTGGGATCATGGTTATTCCGGTCGCACTGGACGGAAAGCAAGTTTTGCGCCGTTATAAAAAAGAGGGCGAAGATACTTTTGCATTGAAGGATATTATGCCTGTTCGTTTTGTACCGCTTTTGCCTGATATCGCACCTGATCAAGTCCCTGAAACAGAGAATACAGATGAATTTATGCAAACAGCGATGGTTTAGACGGTCGCTTCTACAGATTACAGTTGCTGTTATTTTGACAGGTTGTGGCGGTTCACATACGCCAGCACCTTATGTTCATTATGGTACAAAAGGTGGTGCTGATAGTGCGGGCGTGCATACTGTTAACGAAGGCGACACGCTTTGGAGTATTGCTACACGTTATAAAGTATCAATGCAGGATGTGATTTACGTGAATCAATTGCGTCCGCCTTATTTGCTGGATGTAACGCAGCGCCTTAAAGTACCGCCGCCCAATACCTATACGGTAAGGCCGGGAGATTCCCTTTATTCCATTTCGCGCACTTTTAACGTTAGCCTGACCGAACTGACAAGGCTTAATCACCTTTCTTCGCCATATATAATTCATTCCGGCGATACGCTGGACTTGCCATCGGTGCGTCCTGTGTCGGTATCGCCGGGTGAAAAGCCATCGGCGATTACAACAACACGGGTTTCTTCGCGCCGTGCCGAGGTTAAGGCCGCGCCACAAAAAATCCAGAAGAAAGCCAAAGCAATTAGCGGCACTGTTCCCAAGCGTTCGAGTAGTAAGTTTGACTGGCCTGTCAACGGACGGGTCATATCTTCTTATGGCGCGAAGAGTGACGGTCTGCATAATGACGGTATTAATATTTCCGCAAGCCGTCATACGCCGGTAAAGGCAGCGGAGAACGGTATTGTTGTCTATGCGGATAATCAGCTTAAAGGCTATGGCAATCTGGTTTTGATCCGGCATGAAAATAAATGGATGACGGCCTATGCGCATCTTGAAAATATGAGCGTATCCAAAGGGCAGCAAATAGCCAAAGGACAAAGCATTGGCGGGGTTGGTAGCTCGGGTTCTGTGGATACACCGCAGCTTCATTTCGAGGTGCGCCGTGGTACGAATGCGTTGAATCCAAAATTATACCTATCGAAATAAAATTATTTCCCTGATTTTATGCTGCGTAAATACTTGAATATAACGGAGGAATAAACATGGATATGCTTTTTGACGGCCTTTTTGGTGCTATGGAGGCATGGAGCAGTATCGTTTTGTTCGTAGTGGCTATTCCTTGTTTGTTAATAGGCGGACTTTTGATTGCGGATTGGGCGCGCTGGCGCTTTTTTTCAATCAAGACAAGGGCTCGTATTCATTCGGTGCGCGTGAAGAATAAAAAAACTTCGGAGCGGTTAGGTAGCGATAATATTACCGAAGGCATTGATGATGATGATCGCGTTGTGCAAAAACGCCAGCATCAATCTGTTTTCAGAAGGTCTGATATTCGCCGCCGGGTTCGCGAAGGTGTTGGCCGTGGTGGACTGTCATCAGATGATAGCGATAAATCGGTTATAAAGAATACTAGAAAGCTTCAGATTTTATTTATAGCTGTGCCGCTAATTCTGTTCTTCACAGGGCTGTATTTCACTTATAATTATGCCTCTTTAAAGATGGGCGGGGTGTTAACTCAGGGTTATGTTACCGGCTATGAAACCAAATATGATAGTGATGGCGGCGAGAGTTATAACCTTGTTGTGCGTTACCGTGATAATAACGGCCGCGTTTATAAGCAAACTGACCGTATTGGCGGAACGGTTGGAGTCAAAAAGAAAGTTCATGAAGATATTGGTGTTCTATATGATCCGGATGCACCGGAAAAATTCATCATTGATGATTTTTGGCACAATATGCTTCCGGCTATTTTGTTTATGGGGTTTAGCAGTGTATTCATTTTGGCCGCCAGCGCGGTATTCGCGCAGCAAGGCACAGGCAAGTCTGGTAACATTGGCAAGGGGAGTGGTGAGCGTTATTCAGGAGAGATGTATTATCCGGTTTATGAATATCGTGATGGCGCGGGACAGACATTGATCTCGATGGCTGGTTCAGGCTCCAGTTCTTTGTTGAATAAAATCCCCGGACGCCAGGCAACAATTTATATGAATAAACATGATCCACATAAAATCGGCACAGCAAGTTTGCTATGGCTTAGTATTGGTTTGATTTTTGCTGCGCCGGGCGTTGGGCTTGTTTTTTTCGGTATTAAGAACATAGAGTTTTCAATTTTTACCGTACTGATTGTTCTGTTTCTTCTCGGTATGCCGGTGGTTAAGTTTTTGCGTTTTTATCATTCCGGCAAGTTTAGGCAAATGCGCGAACAGATGAAAGAAAAGCAGGAACAGATGAAGGCGACGCTCAGTTTGTCGCCGAGTTTGAAGGGAAAAGAGCTTAGCCATGAAGAAATAGATTCAAGGCTGGCTTATCAGGTTAAAGTCGCGCGGTGGAGTAATATGATTGGTATTGTGCTGGCTTTATCCATGCTTGTTGGCGGGTACTTATGGGCAGACCACCAGCGCAGCTTTGAAAAGAATGCTGGCGTGGCTATCGGAACAGTCATGGAAATCATCCAGAAAAAAAACACCTCTTCGGATTCGGGATCACATTATAATTATTACCCGAAGGTGATGTTCAGATTACCCGAAGGCGGGCGTTATACCTTTGTTGATAAGGTGGGTAGTTCGATTAAAATGCATAAAATACAAGATCAGGTGACTGTATATTACAATCTGTCCAATCCGAACGATGCCACAATTGACCGCGGTGTGTTTAATTTTATACCGCAGGCGCTATTGGGGCTGGTTGGTATATTTATATTGCTCGTGTCGCTCTCGCAGGCACTACAGGCGCGTTCGCGATCTAACCATAGATATAGGCATTAAACGCCCTATATACAAAAGCAATGCCTGTTAACAGGGCTGTGTATTACAAATCGTAAAATACTTGCCTTTGGCGGGCAGGGCTTTATAGTCCTGCTATAGTAATTTCATTAAAATATGAGAGATTAAATATGTTTATTTCTGCTGCTTATGCCGCAACTGATGCGGTATCACCTATGGCTACTGGCGGTGCAAGTGCTTGGGAAGCGTTTGCCCTCAACATGCTGTTGATAGTAATTCTGGTTATTTTGTTTTACGTGCTTCTTATCCTTCCACAGCAAAAGCGTTTCAAAAAACATCGGGAGATGATTGATGCGTTGAAGAAAGGCGATGAAGTCATCACTGCAGGTGGTTTGGTTGGTAAGGTTCATAAGGTATTGACCGAAGAAAACCAAGTTGTGGTTGATCTTGGCGAAGGCGTGAAGGTAACGGCTTTGCGTTCGACTATTCAAAATAAAAAATCTAACTAATAAAACGATACAAAAACAATGATTCATATTGCGCGCTGGAAAATTACCTTAACGCTGCTTGTGTGCCTTTTTGGCATATTGTACAGCTCTCCTAATGTTGTCGGCAGTTCGGCCCAAAACTGGATGCGTGAAAACCTGCCATCGTGGATGCCGACAAAAACGGTTAATCTGGGGCTGGATTTACAAGGTGGTTCTCATTTGTTGCTTGATGTTGATGTCGACTCGGTGATTAAAGAGCGCGCAGATAGTCTTGTGCAAAGCGCCCGTCCGGAACTTCGTGAGGAAGGTATCGGATATTCACGTATTGCTACGCTGCCACACGGTATGCGTTTGGTGTTACGTGAAGGCCAGAATCTTAAACTTGTTCGTAAAATCCTGAGTGAGGTCGAAGATGGGCTTGTCATTAATGTTAGTGATGATGATTTGACTGTTGATGCACTGTTTTCCGATGTTGCGATTAAAGCAATTCAGGATCAGACAATCGGCCAGTCTATTGAAATTGTTCGCCGACGTGTTGATGAAACTGGAACAAGCGAGCCTGTTATTCAAAGACAGGGCGAAACACGTATTATCGTACAGCTTCCAGGTGTTGATGATCCACAGCGCATTAAAGAGTTGATTGGTACAACGGCCAAACTGACTTTCCACCTTGTTGATGTTTCAATGGATACGACTAAATCAAGCAGTATCCGCCGTTTGCCAATGGCCGAAGAACCGGGGCAGGAAATTGATGTGCAACGCCGTGCCATGATTACAGGTGATATGCTGACCAATGCGCAGCCAACTTTCCAGCAAGGCCAACCTGTTGTGAGTTTTAAATTCAATGCCATGGGCGCAAAACGCTTTTGTGATGTGACAAAAAAGAATGTGAATAGTCCGTTTGCGATTGTTCTTGATGATGTGGTCATCAGCGCGCCGAATATTCGTGAGCCGATTTGTGGTGGATCTGCGGTTATTTCCGGTGACTTTACTGTGTCTGAAACAAGTGATCTGGCGCTATTGCTTCGTGCGGGTGCATTGCCTGCACCGCTTCAGGTTGTTGAAGAACGTACTGTCGGACCGTCTCTTGGTGCTGACTCGGTTGAAGCTGGCAAGAAAGCCAGCTTGATTGGCTTATTCCTTGTTGTCATTTACATGACTGTCAGTTACGGGACATTCGGTATTTTTGCCAATGTTGCTTTGTTTGTGAATGTCACGCTGATATTTGCTTTGCTATCTGGGTTACAAGCTACACTGACTCTTCCGGGTATTGCAGGTATTGTTTTGACAATTGGTATGGCGGTTGATGCCAACGTACTTATTTTCGAGCGTATACGAGAAGAAGTGGCACAAGGCCGCACCGTGATGTCGGCGATTGATACAGGGTATAAACAGGCGATGTCGACTATTGTCGATGCGAACCTGACTACGCTTATCGCTGCGATTATTCTGTATTCATTCGGTACAGGTCCGATCAAAGGGTTCTCTGTGACGCTTGGTATCGGGATTTTAACATCATTCTTCTCGGCGATCATGGTCACACGTTTGATCATTATATGGTGGCTGCGTAATAAGAAGCCTGAAACGCTGCCGATGTAGGCTGTGTGTTTTTGTTACAGGCAAAATAAACAGATATAGAGATTTTAAGAAAGAGAAGACCATGAAGGGGATTCATTTAATATCAGAAGATGTGCAGTGTGACTTTGTTGGCAAACGTGTTTTGGCTTTTGCTTTTTCATTGATACTGATTATCGGATCACTGGGGATTACAATCCATAAGGGGCTGAGCTTTGGTATTGATTTTACCGGTGGTACTTTGATGGAGGTGCGCACACCTGTTGCACCTGATTTACAGGCTCTGCGTACAACGATGGCTGGTCTTGATCTTGGCGCTATTTCTATTCAGGAATTTGGTGATATTGAGGATCTATTGATCCGTATGCCAAAACAGGAAGGTGATGCCGAAGCACAGCAGGCCGCGATTGCCAAAGTGCAGGATGCGCTGAACGAAACATATAAGGATGAAGCCGAGCCGATTGATTATCGGCGTGTCGAATTTGTCGGGCCGCAGGTCGGTGAGGAGCTAAAAAAAGCAGGGGGACTCGCGATTTTATTCTCTCTGGCCGGTATTCTGGCTTATATTTGGTTACGATTTGAATGGCAGTTTGGTGTCGCCGCGATTGTTGCGCTTGCGCATGATGCGATAGTAACGATTGGTTTGTTTGGTTTGACTCAAATGGAATTTAACTTGTCGACTGTGGCGGCTGTTTTAATGATTGCGGGTTATTCGATTAACGATACTGTGGTTGTGTTTGATCGCATTCGTGAAAACTTGCGCCGTTATAAGAAAACATCGCTGAATGATTTGTTCAATATGTCGATTAACCAGACATTGTCCCGTACAATCATGACTTCTGTTAGTACCTTATTCGCACTTGCTGCGCTTTGGGTGTTTGGCGGTGAAGTTATTCGCGGGTTCGTGAATGCGCTTATTTTCGGTATTGTGATCGGTACGTATTCGTCTATTTTCGTGGCGTCGCCGGTTCTATTGTTCTTTAACGTGCGTAGCGCTGAAAAAGAAGCAGAGGCACTGGAAGAGGAAGCTGAAGCTGTTTAGGTGGTGTTAGCCGTTAACAGATCAGGCATACCGTTATGGATATTACGCCGCTTATTAGGTCAGATCAGCAAGTCATCCAGAGTTATAGCTCGGGCGTATTTAAGGTCAGCAGTGTGTCTTATGAGTATCCTGTTTTGGTTACGCCGGATAATACTGAACGCTGGGTTGTTCCTTCTGATATTACCGATCTTGGTAAAGAGCTTCATGTTGAGCATTTCGAGCAAATTATCGAGCAAGCCAGCGAGATTGATCTGGTGCTGCTTGGGTGTGGACGTACAATGTTCATGATGAAACATGATTTGCGCGCGGCGTTGAAAGAGCATGGCATTATTGTTGATGTGATGGATACGGGGGCTGCGTGCAGGACATATAATGTTTTAATGGCCGAAGGTCGCCGCTTGATCGCGGCGCTATATCCGGTGTCTTAACTGATTATCAAATCGATGTTCTGATTTAAATGAAATCGCTGTGTTTAGGGTTTTCTTTTATATATCTTGTCATAGCGATCAAGCGCTTGTTGCATGTATTCGGGAATTTGCGACGGTGCTGTTTCAAAGGGTTTTAGTCTATCAAACGCGGCGAAGAACTTTTCTTTGCTACCGCTGGCGTCAATCGCGGCATCAATATAATCCGATATGACCTTGTATTTATTAGTCTCGGATTTAGCTTTTGGGTCTCCATCCTTGAGCAGCCAGGTCGAGTGACCGCTTGGCAGTGTTTTGGAATGGAATAAAAATTCCGGTACGTCTTTGCGGCGGAAGGCCAGCGAGTTGAATATATCTTTATATGCTTCGTGATATTGGTCGCCTTGTGTGAAGCCTGACCAGTCACCGCGTAAATTATCAAGCGCGATACCGGCGCGTTTTGCCACATGGTTAAATAACTGGGCGCAATTCGTCCGGACATAGGTAAGGGCAGGGTCAATATAATCATAGGCGCTGATTGGCTCGCCATTGGCGTTAAGCGCCGGGCGTGTTGTATCTTGCCATAAATTATCCATCAGTTCATTGCCATCAATATCCACTGGTGTTTTTGCGCTGCGCTCAACCCAGCGGCTTACTTCCAGAAAGCGCGAGAAGTAAAGCGGCAGAAGGTGGGAGCGATCCAGCTTTGCGAGGTCTTCAATTTGCTGTTTAAATTCTTTTGCGGATTGCTCGGTTATAGGAATGAGCAAGACTTGATCAGTCTCTTTCTCCGTAAACATCTTGCCATCTGGATCAATGCCGAATTCTGCGCCGAAATCCAGCCCAGAAAAATCCATCTCGGCGTTATCGTCAAGGGTGAGGACGCCACCAAAGACGTGGTTGTAAGGGTGGTTATATGTCTCTTTGACGATATGAAGGTGGCCTATGACAAGGATATTACTGGACATGTTCTCGCTGTTTTTAATGATGTTTATTTTATTATTGGCGTTAGATAAGCATTAAATGCACGAATATGTCAAATATTTTAGTCGTTTATGGCCCTTTGGGGGTGAAGTTCAAATTGTAAGTTTTGTGGTATTTCCCTTGCAGGTCGATTTTGATGGATCCCTCCTCGCTGTCAAATTCGGCGAATGCGAATGTGCCATGCGGTGATCGTTTGCCTTCGCCTTTTTGCCCCTGAACCAAGGATTGCAAGGTGATATAATGCACGCCGTTAATTTCCTGATGGGAATTGGTGTGGCGGTGGCCGCCCATACATAATACGACATTTCCGGCATCTTCGATGATCTGCCTTGCTTCATTGGCGTTGGGATAGGCAAAACGCCGCGTAGGATTATCCGGGCTATCATGGCCGCCCATTTTATCATCAAGCGGTACATGGGTGACAATAATAGTCGGTAGATCGGTACTGGCAAGGTCCTGACGCAGCCAGTCCAGATCCCCTTCATGTAAGTAGAGGCCTTTTTGATCATAGGTGGTAATTTCCGGCTTCCAGAATACGACGTGGAATCCTTCGTTATCTGTGCTGAAAGACCCTTTGGGCTGCTCCATTATTTCTGCATTATCATCATGACTGAGGTTGCGTGTATCGTGGTTGCCGTCCACACAGTGAAACGGACAGGCCAGATCATTGAAAAGTTCACGCAGGCTCGTCATGTTCTGGCGGTCTGTTTCCGGATTTTGATCGGTGATGCGATCACCCATATCAACGGCTAAATCAGCGCCGAACTTATTGGTCGCCTCAACAAATTTTTCTGTTAAGCGTAGAGCCTTTTCTCCGTATTTATTTCCTACGGTAGGCCCGTTATGAATGTCTGTGACAAACGAAACCTTAAGCTTTGACATATTCCCTGTTTTAACAATCTGTGTTGTTTTATGCCAAGATGGTAGCATGAAAAAAGGGTCATGAAAATGACCCTTTTCTAATATGCGTAATGCCTATTTGTAAATTCAGGCGTATCGCTTATGCAGCAATCTTTACAGGGCCTTTTTCAAAAAGCTCTGCAACATATTCCCAGTTGATCAGATTATCAACGAACGCTTCCAGATATTTCGGGCGCGCGTTTCTGTAATCGATATAGTATGAATGTTCCCATACATCACAGCCTAGAATAGGTGTTTTGCCGTAAACAAGAGGGTTCTCGCCATTGGCTGTGCCAGTGACTTCTAGCTTGCCTGTAGTGCTGTCCATGGCAAGCCATACCCAGCCAGAACCGAACTGCCCGCCGCCTTTTGTGATAAATTCACTGCGGAACGAATCATATCCGCCCAGATC
>JAUILO010000213.1 GCA_030432775.1 Alphaproteobacteria bacterium | reverse complement strand
TAGGGATCTCTTCACTACAGGATAGCGCGCCGCTAGCCCTTATAACATCAAGCTTCCTGCTATACTTCATCGCAGGTATGTGGCTTGCCTATTTATATAATAAACTGCCGCATTCAAAGCTGGCCATAGCTCTAGTCGCGATAGCCCTCATCCTGTCGATTTACTGCGCCAGTTTTTACAAACTCGGCGAGATAGATCGCTTTATGCATTTCGGCTGCACAGCCATTTTAATCGTTACCTTAACCCTTATGTTTGAACGCGCAAAAATCATCGGACGAAAATCCATTATGCTATGGGGCGGGA
The DNA here is from genome assembly GCA_030432775.1 of Alphaproteobacteria bacterium. Lineage (GTDB taxonomy): Bacteria > Pseudomonadota > Alphaproteobacteria > Micavibrionales > Micavibrionaceae > JASMHE01. Next base: position 1,647 of record JAUILO010000213.1, on the reverse strand, counting down.
ATATTTCTTATTCGCTATACCTTCTTCATGTTCTTGCATTATCTGCGTGCGGAAGGTTTATCGCCCATTTCATTGATGCCGGCCCTATGCTCGCCACTCTATTTTGTATTGCGAGTATTACCTCCAGCCTTATCGGTGCAACGGTTTTATTTTATTTGTTCGAAAGACCTGTGATGAAATTGCTTCGCCGCATAGAGCCGTTCAAAATACGGAGCGCGCAATAATGAACAAATCCAAACATATATTATTTATTGTCCACGCCTTAAAAGCAGGCGGCATTGAAACCGTTCTAAGTACTTTATCACGCTATTTTTCAAAGTCCGGTTATGAAGTCACCATCATCAGCCTATCTAAGAATGATGATGAACAAAGCAGAATCGAAACCATCAAAAACCACGGCATTCATTTACACCAATGCCCTGTGTCACAGGGTAACCCGCTACAATTCCTGCTGGCACCACTATGTCTCATTCCGTTCTTCATCAAAAACCGTAAATTTGACCTGATCATTATCCCGGGAATCGTCAACGCCATTGCCGTTATACCGATTATAAAGTCAATGCTGGTTTTAAAACCAAAAATCATCGTCAATGCCCATACCGCTTTTTCTGCCTATTACAAAACAACCGGAAAATTTAAACGTGCCATATTGTGGCTTGGTCACGGCGTATTAAGGCTGGCAGATTATGTCGCAAACGATTCCAGCGGCGCTGCCAAAGACCTGCAAGACCATTACGGCCTTCGCGAAGTCATCGCATTTTACAACCCGATTGCCAGCGAAGAAGATTTATCATACACCCCGCCAGCAAAGGACGCGCCGCACCCATGGCTTAAAGACACAACAATAACAACATTTGTATCCTGTGGCCGCCTCGTAGAATCTAAAAATTTCGGACATATGATACGGGTTTTCGCAAAACTATATGAAGACGATAAAACGCTGCGCCTGCTGCTGATCGGTCATGGCCCCGAAGAAGAGGCACTTAAAACACTTTCAAATGAGCTTGGCTTATCGAGCGTGATTTCCTTTGAAGGCTTCGTTGATAGTCCAAAGGACTATTTTTATCACGCCGATTATTTCTGGCTCAGTTCCAAATTCGAAGGGTTCTCAGTTGTTCTTGGCGAAGCCCTTAGCATGGGAACGCCATGTATTACCAATGATTGCCCCTTTGGCCCGGCAGAGGTCATAGATCACGGGAAATACGGGCTGTTATTATCCAGCTACGATGAAAAAACCAACGCCGATGAGATCAGCACCTATATTGCAAAACCAAAACAAGGCAAAGACTATTACCGCAGGCGCGCACAGGAATTTCTGGTATCAAAAATTGCAGACCAATATCTGGCATTAATTAACTAAAAACTCTACTGCGAGTCGGATGCGCACTCTAAGCAGATATCTTCCACAATCTGGAATTGCTCCTGACGCGATAAACCATTTTTGGCATCTGTTGGCGGAATGACTCCGCCCGCCTCCTTAACAGCCAACCAGTCTTCCAACTGTGCCTTGATCGCTTGAACCGTATGAGGAACAACACCTGCGCCGCGCGAAATGATAAAGTCTGCTACCGCGCCGGAAGTTACCTGACCTACGCCAAGTATCGGCCGACCAGCGCCAATATATTCAAACATTTTTCCTGTAAAAAT
>JAUILO010000087.1 GCA_030432775.1 Alphaproteobacteria bacterium | reverse complement strand
AACGCCATCAAAGATGAAGTTTTCTACATTGGTGACAAGATCGGTGACGGCGTTCCGAATGACAGATATCGTTGTATCTGCCAGATCAAAGCTGTATTCGGCAATATCATGTAACCATGAAGCTGTATCATCACCGTCGCCGCCATCAATAACATCTGCGCCGCGTCCTCCCCATAATATGTTATCCGATCCATTACCGGTTAGTGTGTCATCACCATCGCCTGTATAGACATTTTCGATGCCTGAAATTGTGACGCTTTGGCCATCAAGTGTTGCAGCTCCGGTCAATAGATTGATCGTTGACCCTGATGTGATGGAGGAGGCGTTTAATGTATCTGTACCACCGTTTGTGTCTTCCAAAGCAGAGCGATCGCCAAGGTTGCCGGAATAAAGCGAGAAGTCTTCGGTATATACGTAAGTATCATCTGTCGAGATTGTATGGCCAACAAATTGTAAATCCCAGTCATTCAATGTACCGGAATTGCCACTGACCGCGTCTTCGATCTGTAATGTCCATGTGCCGGCACTGGTTTCTCCCCAATGGGCTACTGAACTAAATTCAAAAAAGAAGCCGTCTTTAATGCCAAACATGCTGGTGAAGGTCCCGTTATCAATACGATCAACCAATATGCTTTCTGTGCCATCGGGCGAGATCAACGTGATGATAAGGTCTCCGGCTCTAGTGTGGTCAATATCAAGGTCGATCAAAACATGCTCGATTTCAATATTCTCTGTGACATTGATAGTTGTCGAGACTGTGCCGATTGATGAAATATTGAGGTTGCTGCCATCGAACTGACTTGATGTCAGGGCATTTGAGTAGGTTTGTTGTTTTGTCCAAGTTTCGGCTATACGAACGGCAGCATAGGCATCGGCAATGCCATAGCCGTAATTATGGTTGAATGTCATGCCGCCGCCATTCCAGTGGGTATCGGCATTGGTATTCCAGCCCGTATGTGTAAGATCCGTCTGGCGCGCGGATATCGCCAGAATCTCCTGAACGTCACGATAGCCAAGATCCGGATTGGCTTCTAACATCAGGGCGATAATGCCCGATACTGCAGGTGCAGAGAAAGACGTACCATCAATATCAATAGCGTAATTTTCAAGTGTGTAAGGCACACGAATATCATCGCCTGGTGCAGATAACAGAACATTGGCACCCCATTCGCTAAAATCGGCAATAGTGCCATCGGTTGAGCTGGCGCCGACCGCAATGGTATAAGGAGAGTTTTGGTAGTTTTTATAGTTTGCGCTTGATCCTTCTTGTTGATCGTTACCGGCGGAGAACACAATATTGGTTCCAAGGCCGCTGCGGCCATCTTGTATTAATGTTAAAATTTGTGAGTGTGAGGCGCTAGGGTCAACGCCGACGAAGTTCAGATCTTTATGATCACCAAACGCTGCGGTCGAGCCCCAGCTATTATTCATGATATCCGCATCCACAGTTTCGACGTGTTCAAATCCTTCCAGTGTGTCTTGACCAGATGAATCTGCGCCATAACCACGGCGAATGCCAATAATTGTTGAATCATATGCCACGCCAAGACTTTGTGAGCCGTTATCATCGGCAGCGATAACCATGGATACATGCGTGCCGTGTGAATCGGCTTCGGTCGTGCTGATCGCATCGCTATCATCATCCAGAGTATCGTAATCAAGGGATGTATCGTAATTGGTCGATAATTCGGAATGGGTTCTGTTTACGCCATCATCAAATACTGCGACCTTGATGCCACTACCGGTATATTCTTCCCATACGGTCTGTACATTCAGGCCGTATGTCTCTGTTAAGTGCCAGCTATACCAGAAATTGCCATTTGTCAGTACCGGATCAGACGGCGTGCCTTTGCTAAATGCTTCATATTCAGCCTGTATTATGGTGCCGTCTTTTTCGATTAGTTTTTCCGGAATATGATAGATGATATGGTTTTGTGTGGTGATCTGTGCTTGAGCGATTTTGTATATATCTGTGTTTTCGGTGGTTCTAAATTCTGCCCTATAGCTTGTCTGTACCGATCTGGTTGATATATCGCCGAATAAGCCAAGAGTGTCTCCAATGACTGCATCGCTAGCGCTATTAAGCAGACTTTGTCCATCGATTGTGCTGAATGGCGTGCTTGCTGCGGACTGTGCCTGTATACCGGTAAATTGATGTATAGCGGGTGCGTTCATGCCTGCCGATACGCTATAATCGGGCGCGGTGACGGGCGTGCTCTGATATAGTGTTTGATTTTGTGATTGAAGTAATAGATCTACGAACTGGTCAAGAACGTTCAGCGTATCGCCTTGTTCTTGAGTGTCCTTACTTGCTTCATCGCTGGGTGTTTCAACCTGCTCGACCATTCAATGTCATTCCTTAAAAAGTGTTTCCTACGCTTTTTGACTGGAATAATAGCTGGAGTCAGAATGTATTGATTTTTCTATATATGCCCGCTATAGCCCCTATATTCCATTTTGACACGGAAATGACTTATAAATTATTAACGGGATATAGTTTTTGTATGGTTTTTCAAACAGTTAGCTTATGTTATGTAAAAGCTCTAGCTGCTGTTCAATATCAATCTGTGCGATGGATGTGACTTCAAGCGCGCGATCTTCGAACACATTCTGATCAGGATGTTCTTTTTTCCAGGCTGCGATGGTCATATCCCTTTGTTTTAAAAGCAAAACAATCTGTGGCTGGAATAATTTCATGACATGGGTAATCCATAGATTGACCGGCCAGCTGGGCTGTGTGTGGTCAATTTCGTATTGGTCAAGCAGTTGTATGATATCATCTGCGTTAAACCATGTTTCGGCGGTGACCCAGCGGTTAGTGGTAAAAACCTTGAACGGACGCCCGAAATTATCAACAGCAACGCCCGCGATATGGGTAAGCATATCGGCTTGATCCAGTTTCGGGTCCAAGTCTTCTGCAGGATACGGCTTCATTGCTTTGGGCATGCCTTTGCCGCGCAGGAACGTGTGGAAATGGCCGTGTTCATCATCATGGGGGCCGCTTTTGTCTTTGGCCTTTGAATGGGCGTGATAATAAAATTGCGAATGGGAGTTCTTGTCATAGACATCACCTTTAGGGATGTGCTGCCATTCGGTAAATTTGGATTCGAATCGTAATAGCTCATTGACGATATTATGTTTGGTCTGTGACAATACACGTACACATTCATTGACAACTTCACCTGCATCAATGATTTCCTGACGTTTTTCGTCACTTAAACCGGCTATGTAAGCCTTTATGTCGTCTAGCTGTATTTCTTGCATAATTATTACTTAAACTATTTTTCTCATAAAGAAAGCCCCTGTGTGTTTATATACAGGAGCTCTCTTTAAAATTAGTAATATGTGATTAGTGCGCAGCACATGGATGACATGGCGCTTCAGCTTCGCATGGTGCTTCAGCAGCACATGGGTGTTCAGCAGCACATGGGTGTTCAGCTTCGCATGGATGCTCAGCAGCGCATGGGTGTTCAGCAGCACATGGGTGCTCAGCGTGGTAACCAGAACAAGGAGCCGCGTGTGCGCCACAAGATGCTACAGCAGGCGCAGCGCCGATTGTAGCAGCAGCTAGTGCTGTAAGTACTGTTGCGCTGGCTTTACCTTTATTCGCTTTGATAATTTTCTTCATTTTCATTTTGTGTCTCCTTTTGAAACATGAATATTCGTTAATCGGTAAGAAGTATCCACTTAAAAAACAAAGTTGGCAAGCGGCTATTTGCATAGTCATAATACCTGTTTTTTGCGGTGTAATTCCACTTAGTCATTGAAATTATACGTTTTTTTAGCTGCACAAGGATTGCATGGGCTGCAAGGGTGTGCAGCTTTACAGGGGTTTGCCGCTTTGCAAGGGTGACATGGGTGTGCAGCCTTATTTTTTGCCGCGCATGTGCCCTTTTTCTTGTTTTGGTGATAACCGGAACAGGGGCTGTAAGCGCCGCATGATGCAAAAGCCGGTGTTGCGGTGATTGTAGCTGCTGCAATTGCAGTTAAAACGGCGGCTGTAGCTTTGCCTTTATTGGCTTTGATGATTTTTTTCATTGTCATTTTATCGTTCCTTCACGAATGTTTTTGTTTTGTTTATAAAGACTGCCCGCAGGTATTTGCTTAGAGACAGTTGCTATAGTATTCGTCGTGATTTGCGCAGGGTTACATTTTAAATCTCTCTTAAAGCGAGTTTAGGTTACAGGCAGTGCATTATTAGCAATAATTATTTGACATAACGCTATAAATTAATGTATAAAACTCCGAACTTATAGTCAGGCGGAACTGCGTATAATGTTTGATATATATAAGAAAATAGCTATAAAGGCGCAAACATCATGAGAGTGTGTTTTTAATGAAAAAAGTCAGAGCTTTAGATTTTGACGGTGAGTATTTAGGGGTTATCTCCTCCAAGGAAGTAAGCGAAGAAACGCGCTATGCCAAGCAATATTGCTGCCTTGACCCTGAATGTGGCGCTAAATTTCATTGGAAGAAATCATATAAACGTGATGAAAACACCAGAGAAGTCGACCCGACTTTTGCGCGCAACCCCAGCAGTGAACATCGCGAGGGCTGTGCATATGATTATGAAGCGATCGCAAGCTACAGAAGTGATGTCAGCTTTATGAAAGAAGGGAAATATTTCCTGCGTATTAATTTCCCGATGGGCTCACATTTTACCGATAAAAACCCGCGCCATGGCCGTTTTACCCGTATTCAAAGGGAAGCTGCTATTGGTAATACAGGCAAGAAATCTGTTGGATCGCTTGAGGTGATGGTTAAGTTTTTGGAAGGCCAATTTGGCTCGTTAGAACATCCGGCACTTGATAATTTATATCTGGATTATCAGGGACGTTCTTACCCATGGTCCGAAGTCATTACAGAACCTGATAACTATAAACGCATCTATGATGCCGCAACGGCAATTGATGAGAAGGAATCAAGCATTCTGGCTGTGGTAAGCCCGATTTACGCAATTGATCGTAATAGAGCCGGTAAAGCACGTTTCCAGTGTGCGTATCAATTTGCAACCGCTGCCGGACATCGCGTTCGCCTTGCGCCTGTTCTTGTCGCCGAAAATGATGAAATTGCCGCCAAGATCAGATCGAATATGCGCGGTACGTTTTTAGTCAGTGCCCGTCCATTTGTGCCGGATTTTATTCAAAACCGTATCGGTACGCCGGATAATAAGGGGCGTAATACACAGGCCTATTTGCACATCATTGATCAAAAGCAAATTACACCGATCGATGATAGTTACTGGAAAGAGCCTAAGCCGGCACAAATGACGCTGGATCTTGATTTTCCGGCGCAGCCCGCATCAAAGCCAAAAATGAAATAAGCGGTAAATCTTCCTTAAGTTTCAATGTAGAATAGACTTTATGGCAAAATAGAGTCACCGTAATAAAAAAGCCCCGTAATAAATATGGGGCTTTGTTTAATATCAATATTGTTTTGTTGTTCGCTTTTGCGTTTATGTCCAGTTTACATGTCCAGTTTACATGTATTGTGTTTATTCAACACATTATTGTGGTTTGGCACCTGGCGTGGCAGGAGCCTGCGCCGCAGGTTTTTCCTTTGGAGCTTCGTAACTATCAAGAACAGCATCCAATGCTGCAACAGCGTTAGCTTCGCCAAGTTCTGATAATTTGTGACGAACGACTTCAAGCGATTCAATCGCAGCTTTTTCGTAACCTTTTGCAATTTTAGGTGGCCCTTTTTCAGGTAACATACCTGAGCCAATTTGCTGCTCATATACAGAAATGCGGGCGTTTGTTGCTTGTGCCTGTACAAGGTCGGCGGATTCATCCGGGAAACGGCCAATCATGCCAAACATGTTACTGCTTGCGGTGGCATATACATCAGCCTCGGTTGATGGCTCGACATTGCCGGTGTTAATGCGTGCGGCCGTTTCTAGTGTACGGGCAGCGGCCTGTGCTGTGAGTAGAACATCTTTGAGTTCAGGGGCGATAAAACCATAACTTTCTAAAATCTGTCCGAGCTTGGGCAGTTCTGGCGGCACGCCTTGGCCAGAATCGACCACTGCGCGCGCGGCGGCAATTTCTTCGTCTGTGATGTCTGCTTCGGTTTTTAGGGCGGCGATTTTGTCTTGTTTGAGCCCTTTTGCATCAAGCGCGTCTTTGAAACGCGGTAGAGGCTCACTGAGGCGGCCTTGCGCTTCGGCTTGTAATAATGCCAATAAATCTGCCTGAATAGCGGCAGCATCTTCGCCGTTAATATTGGCAAATTGTGCTGCGATAACGCCTATGGGCGCACTGAGTAATGATTTGACCTGTGTGGCATCAATGCCGTTTGCTGTGCTTGTGCGCTCGATCTGGCTTACGATGACTGATTCAGGCGCTTTTCTTGCTGTACCGGCGGGCGCGGATGCTTCAGCAGCATTTTTATAGCTGTTCAGGCGGATATCAAGTGTTCTTGCCGCGCGTTCTTCGCCCAGTTCGAATAATTTGTGTCTTGCGACTTCCAATGACTCAATGGCTGATTTATGGAAGCCTTTGGCAATTTTAGGCGGCCCTTTTTGTGGGAACATACCAGCACCGATTTGCTTTTCGTAAAGCGCAGCCTGTGCGCCTGTGGCCTGTGCATGAACAAGGTCTGCAGATTCATCCGGAAAACGGCCAACCATACCAAACATTGGACTGGTTGCTGTTTTTTGAACATCCTCCTGTGTTGCAGGGGAAATTTTCCCGCTATTAATTCTTTCTGCTATATCCAGTGTTCTGCTGGCGGCCTGTGCCAGTAAAAGCGCGTCTTTAACTTGTGGGTCAATCAGGTTATTGGCTTCAAGGATCTGGCCGAATTTAGGCACGCCTTCGGGGACGCCTTGTCCTGAATCTACAAGCGCGCGGGCGGCCTGTGTTTCTTCAGGTTTGATTTTTGCCTGTGCTTTTAGCTCGGCAATTTTATCTTCTTTCAATCCTTTGGCATCCAGATTGCCACGGAAGCGTGGAAGCGGATCTTTCAGGCGTTTATTTTCTTCGGCCTGAACCAATGTGATTAGATCTGCTTGAATTTGCGCGGCCTTTTCATTATCAGCACTGGTGAATTTTGATGCGATAACACCAATAGGAGCGTCTAACGCTTCGGCGGCATCACTTGGTGTAATGCTGGCAATGCCGACGCTACGCTGGTAATTGTGCCAGCGTGCTATTGCGCTTTGGCGTATTGCTGGATCAATTTCGTTAATTTCGGCGGCGTTATCAACATGCACGCCGTTATTTTGGGCTGCGATTAACATGATAACTTTTTCTTCGTCGGAACCTGTGGCTTCGACTGATTTAACTTTCGGGTTACTGGCGACTGCGGCAGCGGCCAGCGCGGCATCACGGCATAGATCGTCAATATTGGTAACATCAATTGTAACGTGGCCTGCGATATCGAAATGAATAGTGTTTTGACTGCCATTGACTTGTACGGCATGCCCGCCAAGTGCAGAATTATCCGCAGTGTCTGTCGATTTAACCAGTTTGACCGGGGCAGGTGCCATGAAACGGTTAATCGCCGTTTCTGATTTATACGCGGTTTGTAAAGCGCTGGCGAGTTTCCAAAAATCATTAACATCCGGCTCGCCCGGACGTGTTGTGTTATGAAATGTAGGTACTATTTTGCGTCGTTTTTTTACGCTCTTCTTCATCGTCTTCTGATGGTAAAGGGTTCGTACTGGCTACTGAAAAACCTGCTGTCACGTTACACTCCTAAATATTATTACCTGTCTGCTAAGCTGTTTTTGCTTATGTGTTCGGTGCTTGCCTAGTCAGACTATATAAAATTAATTAATAAATACCTTATATATTATGGGCTTTATAGCATGAGATATGTAAAAAAAGCAAATTTCATATTAAGAAATTAATAATCATTGCATTTTGCAGCTTAAAACAAAGAAACCCGCACTATATGCGCGGGGTTCTTATTACTCTGGCTATGGCACGCCTAGGCCAAGAAAGCGTTAAAGGGAGAGGTTATCTTCCGCTTTGCATCGCTGCTGCACTTTTCGCGAGGCGAACCATCTGAATGAATTCGGCGCGGTAACCGTATGGATCGTCACCCTTTGCCGCTTGTGCCATTTTGATTACAGCATCATAGTTGAACTCACCTGTGTATTCTCCGCCCTTCAGGATTTGTGCAAAGGACGCAACAGCTGTCGCCCATACGGCTTCTTGTGCAATGATTTCGCTCGGCTTACCGTCTTTTGATGTCATATCGTCGGCGATTGTAACCGGACGGCTCATAAGGGTCGAAGTGTCCTCATTAGGCAATTTGTATCGAATTTTCAGGAATGCGTATTCATCGGTGCTTTGTGGGGCTGATTTAGTCTCTGCCTTTTTGCCGTAGCGCAGTTCATCCATGCTTGCCGGGCCACCGGCAGGTGTGAATTCATAAATCGCTGTAACAGTATGGCCTGCGCCAATATCACCGGCGTCTACTTTGTCGTTGTTGAAGTCTTCACGGTTCAGGTGGCGTGTTTCATAGCCGATCAATCTGTATTCACTAACCGCGTTCGGGTTGAACTCGACTTGTAATTTTACATCTTTGGCGATGGGGAATAATGTTGATGTGGCTTCTTCGACCAAAACCTTTCTGGCTTCGTTTAGATTGTCGATATAAGCGGCGACACCATTACCGTTCTGTGCAAGCACTTGCATTGTGTGGTCATTTAAATTGCCTTGGCCAAAACCGAGTACGGATAAGAATATACCGCTTTCACGTTTGCGTTCGACAAAGTCCTGTAACTCGTCACGATCTGTAATGCCCACGTTAAAATCGCCATCTGTGGCAAGAATAATCCGATTTACGCCTTCTTTGTTAAAGTTGCTCTCGGCCAGTTCATAGGCAAGGCGAATACCTTGTGCTCCTGCTGTTGAGCCGCCTGCACTTAATTTATCAAGCGCTGCGATGATTTTACCTTTATCGCTTACTTTTGTCGGTTCAAGAACTGTGCCCGCTGCACCGGCGTAAACAACGATACCGACAGTGTCATTTGGCTCGAGCTGTCCGAGTAATAATTTAAGCGAGTTGATAACCAAAGGCAGTTTATCCTGATTATTCATAGAGCCGGAGACATCAAGCAAGAAAACCAAATTGGTCGCAGGTTTTGCAACTGCCGGATCAATATCATAGCCTTTAATGCCGATATGCATTAGTTTTTTACCCTCTGCCCACGGACTGTCGGTTACTGTGACGCTTGCTTGGAATGGCTGCTCACGTGTCTGGGGAAGCGGATAGTTGTAATCGAAATAATTGATCATTTCTTCGACACGTATCGCATCTTTTTGCGGCAATACGCCGTGATTAAGCTGTCTGCGCACAAAGGAATATGATGCGGTGTCGACATCAATGGAAAAGGTTGATACAGGCTCTTCACTGACGAGTTTAATAGGGTTGATTTTGAAATCTTCGAAATCATCACGGCCAACATCTTTATATTGCTGTGGTGAAAATAGATCGGCTTGGTCTATATCAGCATACTCCATGCTAACCATAGGTGATGCGGCGATATCTCCGGCTATTTTCTTTTCTTTCAGGACTGATGCCCGGCCTTCGGATTCAGGTATTTGCGCTAGACGTTGTGGAGAAACGCTTGAAGTGGGTGCGGGCGTTATAGTGCTGCTTTTATTATGACGCGCATTATCTCCTTTTGGCTGGCCGTTCGGCTCCTTTCTGCCGTATTGATCTTGCGGCAGAGCCGGGCTTTCCATCTCTGCTCGATTCCGTCTTTCGTCGTGCAGGTTTGGTGATTGGAGCTTATCCGCAGGGGCTATTAAAGGCTGCGAATCTGTTATGTGTGATTGGTCGCTCTCACTTGCTGTTTTGATGAATGATTTTTGCGTTTCTTGTTGGAAAGTAAAATTGCTTTGCTGCATGGTAACTCCTGCAACGAGTATAACGGCCATTGCTGTGGCCATACCTGTGTATATTGTGCGTTTTTTCATGGGATCCGTCCTTTTTTGTTTGTTGGATTTACCCATAAGACGAGCCAAGAATGATAATCCTTGGAAATTATTTTCATTTTTGTTGTTTTTTTGTGAATTTGCCTGAAATTCTGCCATAGACAGGTTGATAGCGCGCTTTTTCGCGTTCTCATCGGGCTGTGGAATCTTCATGTTCTTGAGAATATCGTCGAGCTTTTTATCATCCATGGCCTTGCTCCTTTTTATTCCCTGTTTTGTGGTTTTCTTTTATATCTAGTGTATTGGTTAGCTTCTTGCGCGCTTCGTGGATATACCAGGATACCGTGCTTTCCTTACACTCCATAATGACCGAAACTTCCTTATGGCTTAAACCTTCGCTGGATGTCAGAAGTAGTGCGGTTTTCTCTTTTTCAGGCAGATCGTTGATCTGCGTCATGATCTCTTTCATATATAGATCACCCTCCGGAGAGCTGGCCGTACTGGATAGATGTTCGTCTTCTGTGTTTTTATGATCATTATGGTTTTTATGGCTGCGCTGCCAGTCAATGGCGCTGTTAATGACTATGCGGTATAGCCAGCTTGTAAA
>JAUILO010000086.1 GCA_030432775.1 Alphaproteobacteria bacterium | reverse complement strand
ATATTCTGAAAAGCATCGAAAAAGAACACGGAGCGCTTGAACATGACATGCTGATTTACCAGCTTATCCGCGATATGATCGGTGAACTTGTTCAAGATGTTTTAAACGAAACCCATAGCCGCCTAAAACAATTACGTCCGAGCACATCCAACGATATCCGTCTGGCATCAAGAGCCATGGTAGCCTTTTCAGATGATATGCATAAACAAGTCAGTGTATTGCGTGAGTTCCTATGGAACAGAATGTATAAGCATTACACAGTCTGTCGTTCTATGGCAAAATGCACACGTATTATCAAAGATCTATATAGCGAATTTTTCAACAACCACGAAGTTCTGCCGACAAAATGGCAAGAACGTATCGCCAACGAAGGTGACGGAACAGATACAGGCGCAGCACGCATTATTGCAGACTATATCGCCAGTATGACCGACCATTACGCCATCAAAGAACATGAGCGCATCTTCGAGGCTTATTGGGATTTACGGTAATGAACAGACGAAACGAATTTGATGATCCGGACATTAATCAGGCTATCGGTAATATCTTTAGCATTCTGAACCCGCGACACTACATGCCATCCAACAACCCCGTTTTTACATTCGCGCTTGTTATTGTGACCATTGGCATTTTTGCGTCAGTCATATGGTATAGCTACCCCAAAGAAAAAGTGCTGCAAGATGATCTGGCAGTTCCTGTTATTAAAGCTGATAACAAACCGCTGCGCATCAAGCCCGAAGATGAAGGCGGCATGGATATCCTATTCGAGGACAGCACAGTATTTGATACAATAGCTTCGGGAGCTTCGGGAGCTTCGGGAGCTTCGGGCGATAATGGCGAACGCAAGATTGAAAACTTGCTTTCCGACAACGAAGAACCGTTATCACGTAGCGCGCTTTTTGCAGGACTGAAGACCGACCTGAACTCCGAACTTTCTCAGGCCACAGAGAAAGACGGGCAAGACCGCGCCGAAATGTCGACAAACACGCACTCCAGCGCTATCGCCGCCGTGCCAGATAAACCACATAGCGCGGCCGTAAAGCCACAAGGAAAACTGCAAGAAAAAACAATTAAAGCTGTGCCGGCCATTGCACCGGAGCAAGCAAACATCATCAAGCCCGAAACAAAGCCTACCGTAACGGCAAACGTAAAACCGGACGCCAAAAAGACCACAACCTCACCGGCAACGGCACAGAAGAAATATTACGTCCAGCTTGGTAGCCTGACCTCACAAAGCGATGCGGATAAGGCATGGGCAAGCTATAGTAAAAAATACAGTACAGCCCTAAGCGGCGCTGAACACCGTATCGAAAAGGCCATAATCAAAGACCGCGGAACATATTACCGCGTTCAGGCCGGCCCATTCCCCGAAGATAAAGCACGATCAATCTGTAATACGATTAAAAACAAATACTCAGGAGGCTGCATTGTTATCAAAGCTTGATAAAACTTCACCGGCGCCAATGCCCGTTATTTTTGGCCTGTCTGAAACAAAACTTACAAAAGATGAAAAAGCATTCCTAAAAGATGCAAACCCTTTGGGTATCATTCTGTTCGCACGTAACTGTGAAAATGCAAAGCAAGTCAAAAAGCTTTGTAAGGATGTGCAATCCGCATTAGGGCGGGAAGCACCGATATTGATCGACCAGGAAGGTGGCCGCGTTCAGCGCCTTAAACCGCCGGAATGGACACAATACCCCCCAGCCCGTCATTTTGCCGAACTTGTATCCAGCAACCTCAGCACAGGTGGCGCAGAACTGCGGGAGGCAATGGGAAACCTGTCGGCGGAACTTTACGATCTTGGCATTAATGTCAATTGTGCGCCTGTTCTGGATATTGATTACCCGAATTCCCACGAATCAATTGGTGATCGCAGCTTCGGCAGTGATCCACAGCTTGTCGCCATGATGGCCAATATTGTCTGTCAGGCATTTTTAGATCAAGGCGTTCTTCCTGTGATCAAACATATGCCAGGTCACGGCCGTGCCGTAAGCGACAGTCACGTAACATTGCCTGTTGTTGATGCTGCGCTCAGCGATATGAGCAAGTCCGATTTTCTGCCCTACACACAAAACACTATCAAGCCGCACTCCGAAGCATTATGGGGAATGGTTGCACATGTGGTCTACAGACAGATTGACGATCAGGCTCCGGCATCATGTTCACGCAGCGTTATTTACAACATCATTCGTGACCGTTTGAAGTTCTCCGGATTATTATTGAGCGACGATATATGTATGGGCGCGCTAAATATCTACGGAAACCACGAATATCGCGCAGAAAAAGTATTGCGTTCTGGCTGTGACATTGCGCTTCATTGCAACGGCGATATGAAGCAAATGCTTGCTGTCGCCAAACGCGCTCCGGCAATGACAGAAGATGCCGTAAAGCGCTACAATAAATCCGCCGCTTGGGTGCGCCGTAACGCCAAAGTTTAAATCGATATAGTAATAATATGATTGATAATGTTCCGCCACCATTCGAAGAAGATCCACCGCGCGTTCCAAAAAGCGATGCCGCGGATGTTGATACGCTTCTGTTGAATATTGATGGCTATGACGGACCGATTGATATCCTGCTGAATATGGCGCGGGATCAAAAAGTTGATTTGACCAAAATTTCTATCCTGCAACTGGCACGACAATATCTGGCCTTCATTGACCGTGCTGCGACGTTGCAACTCGAATTGGCGGCGGAATATCTGGTGATGGCCGCATGGCTCGCCTATTTAAAGTCGCGCTTGCTATTGCCGCGCGAAGATGACGAAGAGGAAATAGATGCCGAAACCATGGCAGAGGCACTGCAATTCCAGCTTCGCCGACTGGAAGCCATGCAAAAAGCGGCCGAAAGCCTTTTTGCCTTACCACAGTTGGGGCAGGATATATTTCCGCGCGGCATGCCCGAGGGCATAAAAACAAAGACCAACGTGTCGTATGACTTCACCCTTTACGATCTGTTCCGTGCCTATGGCGATATACAGCGCCGCAATGATGACGACAATTACGAATTGCCCACCTTCCACCTGATGAGTATGGAGGTGGCTTATGAGCGCATGGTCAACATGCTGGGGAAATTACCGCGTAAAGGCCCTCATAGCGTCTGGACAACACTCAGCAGTTTTCTGCCCGATCAATCCAAAGACACCCTATACCGTAGATCTTCAATGGCCTCGCTTTTCACCAGCTCTCTGGAAATGGCAAAACAAGGCAAACTTGAATTAAAACAGGACGGGCTTTTCCGCCCGATTTACCTGCGTTCTATTGATAATGTCGATGACGAGAACTAATTTATTATAAACAATTTTCAACTCCCTCTGTCCCCAGCCCGCAGGAGCAAACCATGCCATATTCCATTTCCGCACAGCAAACCGGCGGCCCCGAAGTTTTAATCCCCCACGAGATTAATATCGCCGAGCCATCTGATGATGAAGTATTGATCCAGCACACCGCTATTGGTCTGAACTTTATTGATACATATCACCGCACAGGCCTATACCCGGTCGAAACCAAACCATTCACCCCCGGACTGGAAGCAGCAGGAATCATCAAGAAAACGGGGCGCAATGTCAGCCGGTTTAAAGAAGGCGATCGCATTGGATATTGTGCTGGCCCTATCGGCGCTTATGCCACCCATCGCAATATTGCTGCAGATAAAATAATCGCACTGCCAGATAACATCACCGGTGAAATCGCCGCCGCCAGCATGTTAAAAGGCATGACCGCCGAATATCTCATAAGAAGAACATATGAAGTGCAGCCGGGCCAAACAGTTTTATTCCACGCCATATCCGGCGGCGTAGGGGCAATCGCATGTCAATGGCTCAAACATATTGGTGCAACAATTATCGGCACAGCAGGCAGCACGGAAAAAGCCGAAATGGCAAAGAACAATGGATGTGATCATGTTATTCGCTATGACCAGGATGATTTCGTTGAAGCCGTCCAAGACATTACCCATGGCACAGGCGTTCCTGTTGTCTATGACTCGGTCGGAAAAGATACTTTTGAAGGGTCGATTAATTGCCTGTCCCCGCGCGGCATGATGGTCAGTTTCGGTAATGCCTCAGGCCCCGTTCCAGCTATAGAACCTTTGCTGCTGACCCAAAAGGGCAGCTTATACATCACCCGACCTTCCCTGATGGCCTATACCGCAACATATGAGGAATACGCAGCCTCCGCCGCCGCTCTATTTGATGTGATTGCCTCTGGCGCTGTTAAAATCCATATCGGCCAAACCTATGCTCTTAAAGACGCAGCAAAAGCGCATGCCGATCTTGAGGCACGAAAGACCTCCGGGTCATCACTGCTAATGCCCTAATTATGCTGCATAAAAATATGGCTCCTATCAGAACAACAGGAGCCATATTCAATTCATTTTATCCTCTAAGATCTTCACGCCTCATGCGCTGCTAAAGACCAATACACCGATAAACCGATAAAGACATTTATATAGTCAGCGCTTCTTCAACAAGCTTGGCTTGTTGTTCGTTATGGTGTCTTAGAAGACCTGAGGCCGGTGAAGCTGACTCAGGACGGCCAACATAACGCGGTCTTCCTGCTTTATGCTTGATCGTTGTCAAAACTTCTTCGATTGGCTCATGCACAAATGACCAGTACCCCATATTCTTCGGCTCTTCCTGACACCAAACGATTTCAGCATTCGGGTATTTAGCCAGCTCTTCTTCAAGGCCTTTATAAGCAAACGGGTAGAGCTGCTCCAGACGCAAGATCATCACATCTTCAATACCAAGCTCTTCACGGCGCTGGAACAGGTCATAATAAACTTTACCACTACAAAGAATGATGCGTTTCATCTTCTTGGCCGTTACAAGGTTATCAATATTGCCATCCCATAAGAAACGGTGGAATGTGCTATCACCGACAAACATATCAATCTCTGATACGGCCAGTTTATGACGCAGCAATGATTTCGGCGTCATCATAATCAACGGCTTGCGAAAATCGCGATGAAGCTGGCGACGAAGAATGTGGAAATACTGCGCAGGCGTTGTACAATTGGCAACTTGCCAGTTATCTTCGGCACAAAGCTGCAAGAAACGCTCTGGCTTGGCTGATGAGTGCTCAGGCCCTTGTCCTTCATAGCCATGCGGCAACAACATCACAAGACCGGACATACGCAACCATTTCAGCTCACCAGAGCTAATAAACTGGTCAATATGCACCTGCGCGCTATTCACAAAATCACCGAACTGCGCTTCCCACAAAGTAAGCGTGCGCGGCTCAGCCAAAGAATAACCATATTCAAAACCAAGCACCGCAGCTTCGGATAGCGGACTATCATGAACTTCAAACCGTCCTTGATCTTTTTCAAGATTAGCAAGCGGATAGTATTTACTGCCGTTTTCTTGATCATATAATGTTGCGTGGCGCTGCGAAAATGTACTGCGTCCACAATCCTGACCCGAAAGACGCACACTGAAATCTTCGGTAAGTAATGATGCAAAGGCCAGCGATTCCGCTGTTGCCCAGTCAAACGACATATCGCCCTTGAACATCTTCGCGCGGTTACCGACAATACGCTTAATCTTGCTATGCGGATGGAAATCGGACGGCAAAGTCGTCAATTTCTTACCCAACTCTTTCAAACGATCTTCGCTAATTGCCGTTGTACCACGGCGCTCTTCACCATGAGCGACCTTAAAACCACTCCATGCGCCTTCAAGGAAATCGGCTTTATTGGGCTTATAACTCTTTGTCGCCTGATATGCTTCTTCAAGGTAATCCTTAAACTCGTTTGTAATCGCTTCTACTTCCTCAGGAAGTAGAACTTTTTCGCGGATCAACTGTTCGCCATATAGCTCACGTGTGGTTTTTTGATCCGCAATTTTTTGATACATCAATGGCTGTGTGAACATTGGTTCATCACCTTCATTGTGTCCATGACGGCGGTAACAATACAAATCAAGCACAACGTCTTTGTTAAATTCCTGACGGAACTCGATTGCAATACGCGACGCATGCACAACAGCTTCCGGATCATCACAATTCACATGAAATATCGGCGCAGACAGCATCTTGGCAACATCAGTTGGATGCGGACCCGAACGGCCATAGCGCGGTGTTGTTGTAAAACCGATCTGGTTATTAATAATAATATGAATAGTGCCGCCAACGCGGTATCCCGGCAATTCGGAAATCAGCAGGGTTTCAGCCACAAGACCTTGTCCGGCAAAGGCAGCATCACCATGTAACAATAGCGGCATCACCTGCGTTGCTGTTTTATCTTCGCGTTGCACTTGTTTGGCGCGTACCTTACCTATAACAACCGGATTCACAGCCTCTAAATGCGAAGGGTTTGCTGTCAAAGACAAGTGAATTTCATTGCCGTCAAAATCACGGTCACCCGATGTACCTAGGTGATATTTCACATCACCCGACCCCTGCACATTATCCGGATTGTTTGATTCGCCCTGAAATTCGGAAAACACTGCGGTAAAGGATTTGCCCATGACATTGGTCAATACGTTCAAACGGCCACGGTGCGCCATGCCGATAACGATTTCTTTTAAGCCCAGCTGTCCGCCACGCTTCATAATTTGTTCAATTGCCGGAATAACAGACTCGCCGCCATCAAGACCAAAACGTTTCGTTCCTTGGTATTTTGTATGCAAAAATGTCTCAAACACTTCAGCTGCAGTCAGGCGCTGTAAAATAGCGCGTTTACCGTTAATTGTGAATTCAGTCTGGTTTTTGCGGCTTTCAATACGTTCTTGTATCCACGCTTTTTCCTTGGGATCGGATAGATGCGTAAATTCAACGCCAATAGTGCCACAATATGTTTTCTTCAGCGTATCAAGAATTTCTTTCAATGTCGCATATTCAAGACCCAATACGTTATTTAGGAAAATCTTGCGATTGTAATCGGCACTGGTAAAACCGAAATGGGACGGATCTAGCTCTGGATGGTCACCAGGTTCGCGCAAGCCGAGCGGATCAAGATTGGCTTCCAAATGCCCACGTGTCCTGTATGAACGGATTAACATCAAGGCACGAATAGAATCTAGAGTGGATTCTTCGACATTCTGTCCAGCAACCGGTACAGTTTTCACTGTCTTTGCATCTGCTTTTTTTTCGGTCGCGCTGTGATCAAAATCATTTGCAGGAAGAGTTTTGCCACCGGTTTTTCTGTTCTCCTCCGGTGTCCAGCTCGCGCCGACCAACTCGTTCAGAAGCTCTGTTTCATTGTCATCAAGGCTGTCAAAAAGGCTTTTCCAACTGGCATTTACACTCGATGCATTTGATAAATACTGCCCGTATAGATTAGCGATATATTGTGCATTTACTCCTGACAGAACCGACAGATTTGATGTTTCGGACATAAGTCTTTTCCTTACTTCATTACTTACTTATTAGTTTTGATATTCGTTTTGATTATTGTTCATTTGACACTTAACAACGGCTTATTCTTATTCCTCGCAAGACAATCTGTCCATCACGTTTCTTCCAAAAGCATCTCTGTTTCTTTGTCTTTTTTAAGCCCCTGACGTAAAGTATCATACAGCTTGGTCAAAGCCACATCTTCCTCGTGGCTCACAGCAAGCAAACGCTCTGAATCATATTCCTGCTTTGATAACGCCCCAAAAACTCTATCAATCTTTAGTTTCATAGTGATTAACAGCGCTTTGGCAAAAGACGTATTATCATCAAATTCGCGGTAAGCCTGTGCGACAGCAACAGAAATCGCCATAACGCTCTTGATATAGGCATCAGCCTGTTCTTCGGATAATTTTTCTGTAATCAATACAGGAAGCTCCGCACTTTCTTCCAGAACCGTTTTTTCGCTGACATCCCACTTTTCCCAATCAGCTTCACGTAAAGAAAGATCAGCCATCACCTCATGTACAAATGCGGAAACGAACATGCCTTTTGATTGATCTTCAATGATATTCTTAAGTGCGCGCTTTTCTTTAAAATCAGCAAAAGCGCCCCCCGTATCGTCTTGTGAACTGAGCCAGGCACCGGCTTGATATGGAAGCCTAATAAGCCTGTCTTGTTCTGATGCTGTAAATTTTTCTAAAAATGCCATTCCGTACCCGATCTAATGAATTCTAAACTTACTCATCAAACTTATGGCATTGCCTCACGCAATGCTTTCTTTAAATCTATATCTAAGGCCTTGGCAAGCAAGCTTAATGCTTTCTTTTCATCGCGGCTGATATTCAATACATGTTGTAAATTAGGAGCCTGATTAGTTGTTAACGTAGACCACAAAGACTTCATGTAAAAATCAAAATAAATTGCAATCCTATATAAATATTGCCCCGAACCGCTATCGTCCTCGCGATATGCAATGGCGATCGATGTTGCAATATCCATCAAGTTTTGTTTGTAGCTATGGAGTTCTTTTTCAGGCACTTGCGATAAAAGATACTCACTAACAGCCTTGCTATCATCTAAAACGCTATCAAGATCCTCGCCCCACACATCCCATAAATCCATATTATCCAGTGTTTCCTGCATAACTTCTTCGACAAACTCGGACTTTAAAAAATCCTCGCCAAAGCTGGTAATTATTGTTTCAAGAGCTTCTAACTCGGCCGTATCCGCATCATCACCGCCAGTCGTGTCACTTTCACTAATCCATAGACCAGTGCGGTAAGGTAAAGAGACAACCTTCCTTCTCAACTCTTCCGACATTTTTTCAAGATAAGCCATATCCTGTCCCTTGTTTTACGGCACCCGACAATATTATTTATATTATACTATTTTTCGTCTGGTTTCTTCAGCGCATTCTTCAGATCAATTATAGCCTGATCTTCGGCAGAGGTAATATTCATAAAGCCATCATCTTCTTTTGAAGATTTAAGCCCAGTTGAAAGTTTGTCGACAACGCGGGAAAAGAACCCTTCGTTTTCGTCTTCAAAATCATCAACGCCGAACTCACCATAAGCAGATGCAACAGTTTCGGCGATTTTAATTAAACAATAACGGTAACGGTTAAAATCTGTTTCTGGCACAACATTATAAAGCATAAGCGCAGCCTTACGACAGTCATCAACCACCTGAAAAGTCTGATTATTCCAGCGTTCCCAGTCATCTTTATGACGAATAGCCTCTCTGGCCATATTCATTGCAAATTCGGATTTTTTCTCGTATTTGGCGATAGCCAGCAAGATGCGTTCAAGTGCTTTCATCTCAAGTTCGTCATCTTGCTCGCCGTCTTCATCCTCAGCATAGCTGACAAAGACGCCGACACGATAAAACAAGCTTATGAGTAACTCACGATCTTCAGGTGTAAAACTATCCAGTTGCGACATAAAAGATCCTTTTGCCCTAAGGCAGCAATGCCTAAGCGGCCATTGCTTCCATTACAGCTTCACCCAATGTTGCCGGGCTTTTTGAGATAGAAAAACCAGCAGAACGCATTGCGTCAAATTTAGATTCAGCAGTACCCTGCCCACCAGAAATAATCGCACCGGCATGGAACCCAGCAATAGGTTTCTTGTTTTTGACAGATTTATAAAACTCGGCTGCTTCTTCTTCTGCAGTACCGCCAATTTCACCAATCATCAAAATTGCTTCTGTTTCTTCATCATCAAGGAATAGCTCAAGGCAATCGATAAAGTTTGTTCCGTTTACCGGATCACCGCCGATACCGATACATGTGCTTTGACCAAGGCCAACTGCGCCAGTCTGGGCAACGGCTTCATATGTTAATGTACCAGAACGTGACACGATGCCGACTTTACCGCGTTTGTGAATATGACCAGGCATAATACCGATTTTACATTCACCCGGTGTGATAACACCCGGACAATTCGGGCCAATTAAACGTGTTTTTGAACCTGTTAGCGCCCTTTTGACTTTCACCATATCAAGAACCGGGATACCTTCGGTAATACAAATGGCCAGTTCAATCTCTGCATCAATCGCTTCCAAAATAGCGTCGGCAGCAAATGGAGGTGGAACATAAATCACGCTGGCATTTGCGTCTGTTCTGTCTTTGGCTTCGGCTACTGTATCATATACAGGCAGTCCCAGATGTGTAGAACCACCCTTACCCGGTGTAACACCACCAACCATTTTCGTTCCGTAGGCAGCTGCCTGTTCGGAATGGAATGTACCTTGTGCCCCGGTGAAACCTTGGCAAATAACTTTAGTATCCTTATTGACGAGAACGGCCATGGAAGAACTCCTGTAAAAGTAAAATTTAGAATCATCTGGTTAAAGATTATACCTTCAAAACAGTACGGCAGGACGACATATAAATCAACCTACACAAAAGGTAGAACCCAATATTACAACCATAAGCCGGATGAAAATTACCGCCGGCTTATGGCCAAATTTATTAAGCAGCTTGTGCTGTATATTCCTCAGTTGCTTTAACGACCTTCTCGGCCGCATCAGCAAGGTTATCAGCGCTAATAATCGGCAAACCGGAATTCGCCATAATTTCTTTACCTTGCTCCACATTGGTGCCTTCAAGACGAACAACCAACGGAACACTTAACTCAACCTCACGTGCAGCAGCCACAACACCTTCGGCAATGACATCACATTTCATGATCCCGCCAAAGATATTGACCAATACGCCTTTTACATTCGGATCTGA
>JAUILO010000085.1 GCA_030432775.1 Alphaproteobacteria bacterium | reverse complement strand
GTCTGTCCGCGCGGCATTGGCTGTGCTCGCCGCCGCGCAGCCTACGGATGCGATGGGGCGCATCGAACGTGGTCGCCGGATCGCGTTCCTGGGAGACATGCTGGAGTTGGGGCCGGAAGAGCAGGCGATGCACGCAAGCCTCGCCGAAGCACCAGAGCTGAAGACAATCGACACGGTTCACACCTGCGGGCCGCTGATGAAGAACCTGCATGACGCCTTGCCCCGTGAAAAACGCGGTAAATGGTTCGAAAACAGTGCCGAGATGGCCGCGAATGCCCGTCGGGCGCTGGACGCGGGGGATGTGGTTATGGTCAAAGGCTCTTTAGGGAGTAAAATGGGGGTAGTCGTTGAAGCCTTGCGCAAGCTACCGTCGCAATATAACGAAAAGTCAGGCAATACGGGATCTGACTCCGGAAAGGATGATCTACATGCTGTATAATCTTTTGGCGCCGCTCGCCGATGATTACGCGATATTTAATTTGATGCGGTATCTTACGTTCCGCACAGGCGGCGCGATTATGACGGCAATGATTATTTGTTTTGTCATTGGCCCTGCAATGATTGAAAAATTACGTGCCGTACAATCCGGCAGTCTGACAAAACGCGAACACCTTCCTGATAATCACCTTGCAAAGGTTGGTACGCCAACTATGGGTGGCTTGATGCTTTTGATATCGGTGACCATAAGCACGCTGCTTTGGGCAGATCTTGGTAATCTTTATGTCTGGTATGCCGTGCTTGTGATGGTGGGATACGGCATTATCGGTTTTCTGGATGATTATTTGAAATTAACCAAAAAGAATTCAAAAGGCTTGCCTGGTCGTTACAAAATTTTGGGGCAGCTCTTCTTCGGTATAATTGCCACGGTCGGCATCATGTATAATCTTCCCGATGAAATCAGCCAGAAAGTGGCTCTACCATTCTTGAAGGATTTCTTCATTAATCTGTCTTGGTTTTTTGTGCCTTGGGCTGTTGTCGTTATGATTGGTGCCTCCAATGCTGTGAACCTGACTGATGGTCTAGACGGTCTGGCGATTGTTCCTGTTGCGATTGCGGCGGCGTGTTTTGGTTTAATATCTTATCTTGTCGGTCATGCAATTTATTCGGAGTATCTGCATATTACTTATGTACCAGGTTCCGGCGAACTGGCTATTTTATGCGGCGCACTTGTAGGCGCGTCCATGGGGTTTTTGTGGTTCAACGCACCGCCAGCCATGGTCTTTATGGGTGATACAGGTTCGCTTGCAATGGGTGGAGTTTTAGGGGCAATTGCCGTTGTGACCAAACATGAAATTGTCTTGGGCATTGTTGGTGGATTATTTGTTCTTGAAACTGTATCGGTTATTGTGCAGGTGGCTTCGTTTAAGCTAACGGGCAAACGGGTTTTCGCCATGGCACCGCTGCACCACCATTTTGAAAAGAAGGGGTGGTCCGAACCGACAATTGTCATTCGTTTCTGGATTATTGCTGTTATTCTGGCTCTTGTGGGGCTTTCTACGCTTAAGCTACGCTAACCCCCAAATTATGATGGATATATATTAGGTCAATGAGTTTCCTTTCACGGTTTCTACCCACTAAATTATTCTCTAGAACGGATCGCTCTGTTGTAGGGGAGTGGTGGTGGACTGTTGATAGGCCGTTACTGGCTGCGATACTGGCGCTCATTGTTTCCGGTGTTATATTGATTGCTGCGGCAAGTCCACCAGTGGCTGAACGTATTGGTATTGATCATTTTCATTTTATCCGCAGGCATTTAATGATGCTGTGTCCGGCGCTTGTGTTCTTAATCGGAACGTCAATGCTGTCTGTTCAAAATATCCGGCGACTTGGCGCGGTGATGTTTGGTGTCTCGGTTGTGTTTTTGCTTATGGTGCTGCTTGGCGGTGCGGAAATTAAAGGCGCGCGGCGCTGGATTCATCTGCCTGGCTTTTCTTTGCAACCCAGTGAATTTGCCAAAGTGGCTTTTGCGATTATGGCGGCATGGATGTTATCCCAGCGCAAAGAAAATCCGAATTTTCCGGGGCATTTTATTGCGGCCGGTTTATTTCTGCTAATTGCCATGTTGTTTTTACTGCAGCCGGATCTGGGGATGACAACTGTGTTGACCTGTATTTACGGCGCCGAGATTTTTCTGGCTGGTTTTCCTTTACTGCTTTCGGTGGTGTTTGTATGTCTGGCCTTTGGCGGGATATTCACGGCCTATCATGTGTTTGATCATGTGCAAAGCCGTATAGACCGTTTCTTGCATCCGGATGTAGGTGATAATTATCAAGTGCAAAAATCAATCGAGGCGTTTCAAAATGGCGGTATTCTTGGCACTGGGCCAGGTCAGGGGTCTGTGAAACTTGCGCTTCCTGATGCACATGCCGATTTTATCTTTGCGGTTGCGGGTGAGGAAATGGGCGCCTTATTTGCGGCAATATTGGTTGGTATATTCTTATTTGTAATCTTGCGCGGCATGAGCCGCGTTATCGTCAGCAATGATATATTTTCTGTGCTGGCGGCGGGCGGTTTATTATCAATGTTTGGTTTTCAGGCATTGGTGCATATGGGTTCATCTTTGCACTTGCTGCCGACAAAGGGAATGACCTTGCCGTTTATTAGCTATGGTGGTTCTTCTTTATGGGCGTTATCAATTGCGATGGGTGTCGTTTTGGGATTGACGCGCCGGACTGGACGGACGAGTATTGCTAAGGGTGGCTCATTGTTAAAGCGTTCTGCGGTTAAAAGTGTCTAGAGAATAACGAGAGTATAGATGAAAAAAGTATCAAAGTTGATTTTGTTAAGTAGCGGTGGAACAGGCGGTCACGTATTTCCGGCTATTGCGCTTGCTAAAGATCTGCTCTCGCGTGGGTACCGTGTGCATTTTGTAACTGAAAGCCGTGGCCAGAAATATCTGCAGAATATCGAAGGGATCGAGGTGCATGTGATTAAGTCCGGCACGCTTGGCTCTGGTGTTCTAGGTAAGATTAAAGGCCTGACGTCGCTGGGGCTGGGTATTTTACAAGCCGGGAAATTGATCGATCGTCTGCAGCCTTCTATTGTTGTTGGTTTTGGCGGTTATCCGTCTTTTCCCGGTGTTTACGTTGCGCAAAAACGAAAAATTCCAACCATTATCCATGAACAAAACGCGATATTAGGTAAGGCCAATGTCATGCTTGCCTCAAAGGCTGACCGTATTGCGCTTTCAATGAAGCGCGGCGATGGTCTTGATGAGGTGGATAGCGTGCGTTCTATTGTGACGGGTAATCCTGTTCGCGAAGAAGTATCAGAGCTATATAATAAACCTTATCCTGCTCTTGAAACAGACGGGCCGTTAAACATTTTTATTGTTGGCGGTTCACTTGGTGCAAAAGTATTCTCCGATGTTCTTCCTTCAGCGCTCTCTCAGTTATCTGCTGCTTATAAAGCAAGGCTGAATATTGTTCAACAATGCCGCGAGGAAGATATTGAAAAAGTCAGAACCCAATATGCCGATGCAGGGATCAAGGCCAAGCTTGGCGTATTCTTTGATAATGTGCCGGAGATATTACAGACCTCGCATTTGATTATTGCGCGCTCCGGCGCGAGCACTGTCGCCGAAGTGACAACAGCCGGCCGGCCAGCGATTTTCGTGCCATACCCTTATCATGCCGATCAACAACAAAAAATTAATGCCGAAGCGGTGGTTGATGCGGGCGGCGCATGGATGATGTCACAGAACGGTTTTACCGAAGAAGCACTTCTTGCGCGACTTGAAACATTCCTGCAAAATCCGGAAACTTTATTCCGTGCGGCCGAAGCATCGCGCGAATGCGGCAAGCCCGATGCGGCGCGCCGTCTTGGTAATCTGGTTACTGCGATTGCCTCTGGCTGGGATAAAGAAGCCAATAAGCGTTTTGATCTGACCCAGGGGCACGATTAATCTTCGCGTGATGTCTTTTCTTGAAAGCAAAGAAACTGGCATTTATAGGAAAAAGCCGGTATAGCTTGACGGCTAAATTTAAAATTAAGAATGGAAATTTGTTATGCGGATTATGCCGCGTGAAATAGGCGCAATACATTTTATTGGTATTGGTGGTATCGGAATGAGCGGTATTGCCGATGTTCTGCATGATCTGGGGTATGCTGTGCAGGGATCTGATTTATCGGAAAATCTGAATGTAAAGCGCCTACGCGATAAAGGTATTGTGATTCACAAAGGTCATGATGCAGCTAATCTTGTGTTGACCGGCGATGATGTTGTGTCTGTGGTTGTTGTGTCTTCTGCGATTAACAAGGATAATGCCGAACTTATGGCGGCCAAAGAAGCCGGGCTTCCTGTGGTGCGCCGCGCTGAAATGCTGGCCGAGTTGATGCGCCTGAAATGGTCTGTGGCAATTGGCGGTACGCACGGTAAAACAACAACAACCTCTATGGTCGGCGCCATGCTGGAAGAGGGTGGTTATGATCCGACCGTAATTAATGGCGGCATTGTGAACCGTTACGGTACAAATACGCGCCTTGGTAAAAGTGACTGGATGGTTGTCGAGGCTGATGAAAGTGACGGCACCTTCACGCGTTTACCTGCAACGGTGAGTGTTGTGACCAATATAGACCCCGAACACATGGAAAATTACGGCAGCTTTGACGAGGTACGTAAAGCGTATCGACAGTTTGTTGAAAATATTCCGTTTTATGGTTTTGCCGTTGTGTGTTCGGATCATCCCGAAGTGCAATCGCTTATTTCCGATGTGCAGGATCGCCGCATAATTTCATATGGTTTTAACCCGCAAGCCGATATTCGCGGCACAAATCTGCGTGTTGATGTGGACGGTAGTCATTTTGATGTGGTGGTGGCGGACTGGCTGAATGACGGGCAAGAAGCAGTTATCAAAGATGTATATCTTTCAATGCCGGGCGAACATAATGTACAGAACGCGCTGTCATCTATTGCGATTGCGCAGGAAATGGGCATCGGACAGGCCTTGATTAAAAAGGCACTATCCGAGTTTTCGGGCGTGAAAAGGCGTTTTACTAAAACAGGGACAGTAGACGGCATAACGGTTATTGACGATTATGGCCATCATCCGGTTGAAATTGCTGCGGTATTAAGGACCGCACGCAAATCGGTTGAAAAAGAGCATGGTCGCGTTATTGCCGTGATACAGCCGCATCGTTATTCAAGACTACATAGTTTGTTCGAAGA
The DNA here is from genome assembly GCA_030432775.1 of Alphaproteobacteria bacterium. GTDB lineage: Bacteria > Pseudomonadota > Alphaproteobacteria > Micavibrionales > Micavibrionaceae > JASMHE01. The sequence goes on along the minus strand of JAUILO010000085.1, from coordinate 5,610 downwards.
TTTTTGTACCTGCGCCCATGATGCGGATACGGTTATTATTTCCGATGTGTATGCGGCTGGCGAAACACCGATTGAAGGCGCCGATCGTGATGCGTATGTCAAAGGGTTGACCCGACATGGTCACCGTGATGTGCGAAGCCTTGAAAGTGAAAAAGATCTGGCGGCAATGGTCAGCGGGTTGGCTAAATCCGGCGACATTGTTGTGTGTCTTGGTGCTGGTAATATCACGAACTGGGCCTGTAACCTTCCGGATCAAATGCGTGAATTACAAAATTCTGCGCAAAATAATCCGCAGGAAAAGAAACAGAACGGATAATTGTTTTCATGCTTTGGCTTGTCTTATCTTCTATACCGCCTTTGCTATTCACTATAAGTACTGTCATTGACGAATATCTGGTCAAAAATCATTTTGCCGATAAGCCTTTACTTTTTTTGATAGTGGCCTGTGTGCTGGAACTTGTTCCGGCGCTACTGGCGCTTGGCTTTTATGAACCAGCCCGCGCGATACCCTTTATTCATATGTTGATGTTTATGGGGTTTGGCATTTTGATCACTTTTTCTATGGTGCCGTATTTAATCGCCGTGCAAAAAGACGGCGCTGGGGTTGTTGTGCCGTTTTTTCAGTTTACGCCTGTATTTGTGTTCTTGCTGGGTTGGTTTTTCTTAAAAGAAGTCGTAAGTCCGGTGCAGCTGTTCTCATGTGGTTTGATCACAGCTGCAGCCTTTGTGATGAGCTGGGATTTTCATGTGAAAAAAGTGGCGCTGCGTAGCGGGTTACTTATGATGGCCACCTGTTTGATGATAGCGGTATTCGTTGTGTGTCTGCGCTATCAAATGGAAGAATATGGCTGGTTTATTCCAACAATCTGGGTATGGCTTGGTAATGGTATATTCGGCAGCACATGTTTGCTGCTTTATAAACCGTGCCGCGATGATTTTATCGCCGTGTTTAAAAATTCCAGTTTGCGTGTATCCTGCATGTTTGTCGGCCAATCGTTTTTGGATAATGGCGGTGGTCTTATTTATATTATTGCGCTGTCTATTGCGCCTGCGGCTGGACTTGTGCAGACAATGAACGGTTTGCAGCCATTATATATTCTGGGCTTAACGGTGCTTCTTGGTATGGGCGTGCCACAATATTTCCACAAAGTCGCCATAGATCGGATGTTTTTGTGGCGCATCATGTGGGCTGTGGTTCTTTTTGCAGGGGTGGGCTTGCTGATACTGGATCTTTAAATTAAGCTTGTGTAGCCTTGTTTATAAAGGGTATAGAAGTTTTTATACGATCTGCATACCGGCTTCGGATTTTTTAAGGTTAAACGTAATGACAAATGCAATGCGCGCATATAATGATATTCCTCAGGCCAGAGGGCGTATTACCTATGATGCTAAATTGGGTTCTGTGGGCTGGTTTCGTGCTGGCGGCAATGCGGATGTTTTGTTTAAGCCCGAAGATGAAGATGATCTCGCGTTTTTCCTGTCTGCGCTTCCTCCTGAAATTCCGGTACATGTTTTTGGTGTATTATCCAACACAATTATCCGTGATGCAGGTTTGCGCGGTGTAGTGATACGCCTTGGCAGGCCATTTGCCGATATTGAAGTTGCCAGTGATAAGGGCGATTGCCTGATCCGTGCGGGCGCACTTGCGCTGGATGCCGGTGTGGCAAAAGTTGCGGCACAGGCCGGTATTAAAAATCTCGAATTTTATAGCGGTATTCCAGGCAGTATTGGCGGCGCTTTGCGTATGAATGCGGGGTGTTACGGGCGCGAGACCAAAGATGTTTTAGTCGAGGCCTATGGTCTTGATCGTATGGGGCGCAAGCATGTGTTTACGCCGGAACAGATGCAGATGGAATATAGGCACACCGGCACGCCGGATGATATTATATTTACTGGCGCGCTATTCCGCGGCGAGTTGGGTGATACCGAAGAAATTTTAAAAGATATGGCGACAATCCGAGAACGCCGCGAGACTTCACAGCCCATTCGTGAAAAAACCGGCGGGTCTACATTTGCTAATCCGGATATAGATGATCTTGACTGTGCCGGTCTTGATCGCGCTACCAAAGTTTGGGAGTTGATTGATGGTGCAGGCTGTCGCGGATTAATGTCCGGTGGCGCGCAGATGTCCGAAAAACATTGTAATTTTATGATCAATACAGGGACAGCGACAGGCACAGACCTTGAAAATCTTGGGGAAGAGGTGCGTAGAAGGGTTTACGAAAAATACGGAATCATGCTTCGCTGGGAAATAAGACGAATTGGGGACCGGGCATAAACCGGAGATCGGAATATAAAATGACGCAGGATAATTCTGGAACAGTTCAAAGAAACAGACAAAATGTCGCGCTACTTGTTGGTGGCTGGTCTGTTGAACGTCAAGTCTCTCTTGATAAGGGTAAAGCCGTTTATCAGGCATTAAAGGATGGCGGATATAACGTGAATTTGATTGATGTCACAAAAGATATACCAAGTTTAATCGCAGCCCTTACGCCAAGGCCGGATGTTGTGTTTAACAACTTGTATGGCCGTGGCGGCGAGGATGGCGAAATTCAGGCACTGCTTGAAATGCTGGAAATACCCTACACGCATTCTGGCGTTTTGGCTTCTGCTGTGGGCATGGATAAGCCTTTATCTAAGAAAGTTGCAAGCAGTGTTGGTGTTCCTGTTGCACAAAGTGTAGAGCTTAGCGTGAGTGATCTTTTGGAAAAAGCGCCGCTTGATCCGCCTTATGTGGTTAAGCCAACCAATGAAGGTTCAAGTGTGGGGGTTCGTATTGTTCTGGAGCGTGATAATCGTCCCGCGTCCGAACTTGGTGAATGGGGGTCTGATACACAAATCATGGTCGAGCGTTATATTCCTGGCCGCGAACTTACGGTTGCCGTGCTGGATGGTAAGGCGCAAGCCGTAACCGAAATCGTCTCTAAAGCTGGTTTCTTTGATTATGATGCCAAGTACAAAGATGACCGTACCGAATATGTTTTACCTGCAAAAATTGAGGAAAATATTTATAAGACTTGTCTGGATTATGCCGAACGTGTTTATAATGCAGTAGGGTGCTCCGGTTTGGCGCGTTGTGATTTTCGTTATGACGATAGCCAGGAAGGACCGGACGGACTCTGTTTTCTAGAGATCAATACACAGCCAGGTCTAACGGCTGAATCCATTGGTCCGTCCCAAGTAGTTTATAATGGTATGGGGTTTGTAGAGCTTTGCTCTCATTTGGTTGAAACCGCCCGGTGTCATGATCAAAAGGATCAAGATCAACAATGTCACGGTCAAAAAGACAGTCTAAACGCAAAACAACCACTAGCCGCAGAAAAGGCATAAGTGGGGTTCGGACTTGGCTTGTTGTGTCGCTTCGCCGTTTCGGTAAGGTTGCGGCTCTCACTATATTTGTATTATGGATTGGCACTTGGTTATGGCTAAGTGGCAGTGTCTATCGCGCGGTTGATTACACCAAAATGGCTTTCTATGATTATACGGCAGCCCATGGTTTTGCTGTTCAGGATATCTATATCGAAGGCCGTACAAATGTCGATGCCGATGTGTTGAAAGCCATTATTAATATGGAGCGCGGTGATCCTATTTTGATGTTTAACCCATCTGCGGCCAAAGCAATGATTGACCGTATTTCATGGGTTAAGGATTCCCATGTTGAGCGACGTCTTCCCAACACGATTTATGTGAGCTTGTTGGAGCGCCAGCCTGTCGCGTTGTGGCAGCATCAAGGCAAAGTCAAATTGATTGATCATGAAGGTCATGTTTTAACCGATACGCCAAGCAAGCAATATAAAGATATGTTGATTGTTGTTGGAGATGAGAAGGCAACGGCGCAGCTGGATAAGATATTGCCGTTGTTGGCGGTTGAGGTGACGTTAAAGGACAAAGTCGATAGTCTGCAATTCAAAGGACAGCGACGCTGGGACATGACAATGGATAATGGTGTTGTGGTGCGTTTGCCGGAAAAAGATGTTGCAATGGCGCTATCTCGTTTGTCCCAATCACAACAAGAACACCAGATTCTGCAACGGGATTTGGTGAGTATTGATTTGCTCGAACCTGACCGTTTGGTCGTCAGAACCCGTCCGGGTAAGATTGAAAGTTTTAAAACCCTGATTAATGCTAAAGGCGATGAAAAAGCCATTTAGGTTTTGCGCTGGAATAAGAATATGAAACATAAGAAAAAGCCCAAAGGATCAGTTGTCGCCGCGCTTGATATTGGATCGACCAAGATTGCCTGTTTTATTGCGCGTATTATTGATGATGAAGGAAATTATAATGTTCTGGGCGTAGGGCATCAGGCCGCACTTGGAATCAAGTCGGGCCGTGTTGTTGATATGGCTGCTGCAGAGGCCGCGATACGGCATACGGTTCATACAGCCGAGAATATGGCAGCCGATGCGCTAAAAGGTTTTCCGCTTCGCGATGTTGTCGTTAATGTGTCCGGTAATCTGGCGAATTCATTTTCTTATAATGTGGATGTGCAGGTATCGGGGCAGGAGATTACTGATAATGATGTGCGGCGTGCCTTGGCTAAGGCGCAGGACGAAGCCTATTCGGATGATACAGAGCTTATCCATACAATTCCGATTGGTTACCGTATTGATGGTAATGACGGCATTAAAGAACCGCGCGGTATGTATGGCGATGTTCTGGAGGTGAATACACATCTTGTAACATCCGATGTCAGCTCGCTACGTAGCATGGCCTCTTGTGTGGAAAGCAGCCATCTTGATATAGAGGCACTTTGTTTGTCTTCTTATGCGGCGGGGCTTGCGTGTCTTGTTGAAGATGAAATGGATCTGGGAGCAACTGTTATTGATATGGGCGGCGGCACAACATCCATTAGTGTGTTTAACGGCGGCAATATGATTTTCAGTGATGCTGTATTGCTCGGCGGTCAACATGTGACAACCGATATTGCAAAGGGGCTGACAACATCAATCGCCAGTGCCGAGCGCTTGAAGAATTTATATGGCCATGCTATGGGCGGCACAACGGATGGCAGCGAGATGATTGATGTGCCGCAATTGGGCGAAGATCATCAGGGGCAGGTCAATCATGTGCCACGATCGCTTTTAATTGGCATTATTCAGCCCCGCCTTGAAGAAATTTTGGAACTTGTGCGTGCCAAGATGGAAATGTCTGGTCTGGGTACGCATTTGGGGCGGCGCGTTGTTTTAACCGGCGGCGCAAGCCAGCTTCATGGTTTGCGTGAATTATCACAACATGTATTGAACAAGCAAGTGCGTCTGGGAATGCCAATCCGCACCAGTGGACTGCCCGATGCTGTGAATGGCCCCGCATTTTCAACAACAGCCGGATTGCTAACATATCTATCCGAGCGTTCGGATGAAATGCCCGCAGAAATCCTGGCACAGGTCGAACCGGCCAGTGCGTGGGAGCGTGTGAAATTCTGGCTGCGGGAAAATTGGTAGTCATAAGTGCCGGAATGGGCAGTTTTGTAATATTTTAAGTGATTATAAGTAAATCATGATACGGGGCTATGCCAGATTATGGCAGCTTATAATTTGCGCGAAATATTACACCTCTTGATATATACACGCTTTATCCTATCTTTATTCACAGGCTATCCACAAAGGCCTT
>JAUILO010000084.1 GCA_030432775.1 Alphaproteobacteria bacterium | reverse complement strand
CCTACATAGTATTGATATTTTAATGACTTTTCGTTGATATTTTAATGATTTCTAGGTAGTCTACCACTAACCAACCTGAGAGTGTAGTTACTTGTAGCGCATGTGTACCTGACAATAGTTTTGCTTCATCTAAGGTCATATCACCAAATAGACAACAAAGGCAATAGTGCAAAACACTTTAAAGCATTTTCATCGCCAGTTGATATCCACCCACAGGAACAATTACCATAAAAATATCTTTACATATTCTACCTCAGTTGCGAGTATGCTTTTCATGATTGATACAGGATACCCAAGCGGCAATGTTGGATTGCTGCGCGTCAAATTTGAAAAAGCCGCAGCGCGGCCGGATGAAAACACCTCGCGCGTTTTTAAAAATGCTGCTGATCTGGCAAATCATGTGATACGGGCGTGTAATGCCGGCGCGCTTATGCACTTGATTGTGGCCGATGCGCTTGAACTTGGGGCCAGTACAAAAAGCATTCACCGAAAACTGCGCGGCATTAAAGATTCGCAAATCAACAGCACATGCCGTGATATTTTAAATGCCCATAATAAATGGGAGTTTTTTGAACGCACAGCACCATTACGGGCACTGCGCCGATAACATAACCAAAAACCGCTATTTATTCGTTCAACCTGAAATACTTCGTCGAAAAAGAAAACAAAGACTGGTCAGCAATTGGATCCAGATGAAGATAATACGAGCTACCTTCAACGGCGCTATTAATACAAAAACATTCTTCTACATCATATTCACAGTCTTTGTGATGACCGCTCCAATCTTGTATCTGTTTTAATGCTTTGACTCTGGCTTTGACCTCAGTGCGTGCCACAACGAAAACATTTTTATGCAATTCTTGAAAATCGCCGGAAATATAACCGCCAAGATTAATAAAATAGAGCTTCAATTCATCATTTTCGGAGGGTGTTTTATGAAGGGAGACTTTATAACCATCGGCCTGCGTTAACTCGCCATAACAATCAACATGCAGGGTCTTCGGATCTCCCCACCAATGTGCGCGGATATTATCGTAGCAATCCTCCATTTTTTCGCCGATGAAAAAACAAGCATCGTGCAACTCGATAAGAGAGTTATGTGTTCCTCCCCCGATAAAAAATGCAAATAACTTCATATCAATATGATCTAAGTATAAAGGAAGCCTATGTATCCAGGAAGCTACGTAGTTTACGTGATCTGCTTGGATGCTTTAACTTACGCAAAGCTTTGGCTTCGATCTGGCGGATACGTTCACGCGTTACGTTAAATTGCTGACCAACTTCTTCAAGAGTGTGATCAGTATTCATGCCGATACCAAAACGCATACGCAATACGCGCTCTTCTCTTGGTGTTAACGATGCCAAAACGCGGGTTGTGGTTTCACGTAAGTTTGAATGGATAGCACTTTCAACCGGCAAAATCGCATTTTTATCTTCGATAAAATCACCCAAGCTGGAATCTTCTTCATCACCAATCGGAGTTTCCATACTAACAGGTTCTTTTGCAATTTTAAGAACCTTACGCACCTTATCAAGAGGCATATGCAAACGTGCGGCCAATTCTTCAGGTGTTGGCTCACGGCCAATTTCGTGCATCATCTGGCGACTTGTACGCACAAGTTTATTGATTGTTTCAATCATATGCACAGGAATACGAATCGTACGCGCCTGATCGGCAATCGAACGTGTAATGGCCTGTCTGATCCACCATGTTGCATAAGTCGAGAATTTATAGCCACGGCGATATTCAAATTTATCAACCGCTTTCATCAAACCAATATTACCTTCCTGAATTAGATCAAGGAATTGCAAGCCACGATTTGTGTATTTTTTTGCAATGGAAATAACCAAACGCAAATTGGCTTCAACCATTTCTTTTTTGGCGCGTGCCGCTTCACGCTCACCTTTTTGCACTGTAGACACAATACGGCGGAATTCAGGGATCGGCAGACCCGCTTCTTCGGAAATATCAGCAATCTCACTACGGAAATCTTCGATTTCTTTGGTCTTATCAGTAACGAAAGATTCCCATTTTTTATTCACGCCTTTAACGCGGTCAGTCCATGTCGGATCAAGTTCGGAACCAAAATATTCTTCCATGAAGCTTTCGCGTTTTACACCACAATCAACAGCTTCGCGCATGAACTTACCTTCTATACTCACAAGGTTTCTGTTCATCTGGTATAAACGGTCAAGCAATTGTTCAATACGGGCATTGTTCAAACGCACTTCGTTCATCAGAACAATCATGTCTTTTTTGAAGCCTTCGTATTTCTTGTTCGCAGCTTCGGCTGGATCTTTACCCTCGGCAAGTGCATCAAGGCGCTCTTGTTGCACCTTTTGCATTTTCTTATATGTCTTTTTGATTTTATCAAAATTCTGAGACACTTCAGGAAGAAGCTCTTCTTCCATAGCAGACAAGGAAATTGTTTCCTCGGCTTCAGAATCGCCTTCTTCTTTATCAGAATCATCGCCGTCTTCAGAGCCGTCTTCATTTTCCTCGGCTTCTTCTTCGTCCTCTTCTTCTTCGTCGCTGCCACTATACGTCGCATCAAGGTCAATAACCTCACGCAGAAGAATGTCGCCTTTTTGTAGAGCCTCATACCAGGCAATTAATGATTCAATCGCAAGCGGAGATTCGCAAATCCCGCCAATCATCATTTCCTTACCGGCTTCAATACGTTTGGCAATCGCAATTTCGCCCTCGCGTGACAATAGCTCAACCGAGCCCATTTCGCGAAGATACATACGCACAGGATCATCCGTACGGCCTGTGTCATCAGACGAGATATTACCACCGGCTTCGTAATTGCCGCCGTCTATTTCTTCATCATCATCGCCATCATTGTCAGAATCATCAACATCTTCAACATCGTCTTCACTATCGACAAGCTGAATCCCTCCCTCTGTCAATTTTGACATGGAGTCTTCGATTTCATCTGGAGAAAAACTCTCGGCCGGAATGGCCTTATTGATCTCTTCAAAGGTTAGAAAACCTTTGTCCTTACCGTCTTTTACCAATTTTTTTATAATAGACTGCAATGACCCTTTACCGGTCGCTGCATCAGTCTTTTTTACTTTTTTTTCTCTACTCACTTTTACTTGCCCAGTACTGCTTCGTGGTGACATCGTAGATTACCGATTCTTAATTTATGCGATTAAACCCTATTTTTATTGAAAGATCAAAGGGGTGTATCAACGCTTTGTATTGTTTTTCACACTTTGCAGTGCCAAAAAGCGTTTTTCGTTCTCTTCACTAAAATCATCAACAAATTCTCTTCGAACCCTTTGTATCTCTTCTCCAAGGTCCTGAGCGCCTAAACGCTCCGCAATTTCGTTCCATCCGCCTAATACTTCCGAATCATCGCTGCCCGCTCTTGCGAACCCTGCATGCGTATATACAGCTTCCGATACTATCGAATCAAGCTCTGTTTGCAAACCCAGATCATTTAAATGGCCCTGTATCGCCTTCGTGTCAAGTACTTGATCGGTTGAAAGCAACTCTAGCAACGCCTGTCTTACATTATCCAGCTCCGCATGTTCAAAGCGAAGCAGTCCCAACCTTTCCTCTATGACATCAAAAATACTGGGATGATTGACCAATGTTGCCAGTAAAATCTTTGCATAAAGCGCACTATTCGTACCGCCCGGACGACGTAGATTGACCTGTGGCACTGGCGTATAAGCGCCCTTCTTGCCATTCCACTTGCCTTTGGTGGCATTGCTGTTCCAGTTTGATTGCTTCTTTTGGGGGCGAAAGGTTTCGTAGAGTTTATTTCTAAAATTCTGTTTATAATATTGTTGAACGGTTCGATCGCTAATTTTATCGACCTGATCATTCAATATTTTTTCAAGACCGGCTTTGCCTTCCGGTGTTGTCAGGTCTGATACGCTGACATAATGGCTCCACAAAAATTCAGATAACGATATCGAAGCATTCAATATACTGTCAAACGCCTCTCTGCCCTTTTCCTTGATCAAACTATCCGGATCCTGACCATCGGGCAAAAATGCAAATCTGGCGCTATGGTTGGGCTTTAAAAGCGGCAGTAAATTCTCGCAAGCTCTAAACGCTGCGCGCTGCCCTGCTTTATCGCCATCAAAACATAGAATTGGCACCTTCATATCCATAGGAATAAGCTTCCAAAGACGCAGTATCTGTTCATCGGTTAATGCTGTGCCCATCGGCGCAACAGCGCCCTGAAAACCGCCTTGAAAACATGCGACCACATCGACATACCCCTCAACCACAACGACAGGTTGCCCATCAGACACAGCCTGCCTTGCATGAGATTCGCCATATAATATACGGCTTTTATGAAAGATCGGCGTATCGGCAGAGTTCATATATTTGGCAGGTTTATAATCACCCCTATCGGGCGGGCGCAAATGATCGGGGTGATTATAAACCTGCCAAATATATGAACACCCCTATCGGGCGGGCGCAAATGATCGGGCAAAATACGCCCGCCAAAAGCCACAATACGGCCACGCTTATCAGCCACAGGGAACATAATACGTTCACGGAAAAAAGCATAAGGTTCTGTACCACGATTTGACTCGCGTATCACATCGGCATCTTTCATCTGTTGATAGGTATAGCCTTTTTCCTTCAAATAGCCGCGTAGCAGCTTGGAATCCGCAGGAGCATAACCAATCCGGAAAGATTCAATATATTGTTCGGTGATGCCGCGCTCCAATACATAAGCCAGAGCATCACGGTTCACAGGCGCGCGCAGCTGATCAGAAAAGAACTTGGCAGTATCATCCATCAAACTATAAAGATTTTTCTGTTCTTTGGCTTTTTCACGTTCTGCCGGTGAAGATTGCGGCACTTGCATCCCCGCCTCGGCGGCAAGCGATTCAATCGCATCTATAAAAGACAGATTATCATGCTGCATCGTAAAGCCGATCACATCACCATGCGCCCCGCACCCAAAACAATGATAAAACTGTTTATCATCATTCACGGTAAAAGACGGACTTTTTTCATTATGAAATGGACAGCAGCCTTTGTACTCGCGGCCTGCGCGTGTTAATTTGACACGTTTTCCAACAATGTCAGACAGGTTTAGCCTGTCACGAAGGTCATTTAAAAACTGTGGTGGAATCGACATATAATATGATTATCAAAAATACTATTAAACTGCACGTTATTCCTACATGTCCGATACATTAAAATGAACACATACGAACAACACCAAAAACAGGGTCGCTATAGACGGCATGGACTGGATATGATTGCATGCATATACGTATTTAGATGATACACAGACTTAGATAAAATACAGATCCGGCGTAAATAACGTAAATAGCGTACATAACATGAATAGAGCTAGAACAATCCTGCCGGGCATATCAACCCGCGTTATCTTCTAGCTTGCCAGTTGCTGCCTCACGATACCGCTGGCCTTCCCCATATCGATCTGACCGGCATAACGCATTTTAAGCTCCGCCATGACCTTGCCCATATCACGGATATCAGACACGCCCATTTCACCGATCAACGCTTCAATCTTCCGGGATGCTTCGCCAGCATCCATTTGCTGAGGCAGAAAACGCTCAATCACTTTGATTTCCTGCTCTTCACGCTCGGCCAATTCAGGACGATCAGCATCCCTGTATGTCTTAGAAGATTCCTGACGCTGTTTCACCATGGATTGCAACAAGGACAATATCTCAGATTACCGCGTGCTTCTATATCACGATCTTTCAATGCAGCCATTATCAGGCGCAATGTAGATGTCGCTACACGATCTTTAGCCTTGAGTGATTCTTTCAAAGCCGCGCTAAATTCTTCCCTTTTACTCACTTTTTAACTTCCTTTTGTCTTTTTTGCTTTCTTTTCCAAAGCAAAATCTCTATCAATTGTTTTCTAGCAACCCCAAGGATTAACCCTTAGCTAGGAACTATACCCTCTTATGACTGATTTTTCTAATGTAAAACGCCCGCAAAATGCAAGCGCTGTTTTAATTACGGCGGATGGAAAGCTATTTTGGGGACGCGGCATCGGCGCGCAAACAGACGCAATCGGTGAGATATGCTTCAATACATCAATGAGTGGATATCAGGAGATTTTGACTGATCCAAGCTACGCAGGACAAATTATCACTTTCACATTTCCGCATATCGGAAATGTTGGAACCAATGATGAAGACATCGAAACAGATAAACCTGTCGCGCGCGGCCTTATTATTCGTGAAGACATCACCACGCCTTCAAACTGGCGTTCGAACGCGCACTTTAATGACTGGCTTATCAAACATAATATCGTCGGTATCGCCGGGCTTGACACACGCGCCCTGACCATCCACATCCGTGATAACGGCGCGCCAAACGGCATTATCGCCCACAGCGCCGATGGTGAATTTGATCTGAACGATTTATACAAAAAAGCAAAAAGCTGGGCAGGCCTTGCTGGTGCGGACCTTGCCAAGGACGTGACGTGTTCTGATACATATGAATGGACACAAACCGTGTGGACAATAGAAGACGGTTATAGCGAGCTTGGCAATGCCTTGCACCATGTTGTGGCGATTGATTACGGCGCCAAACAAAACATTCTGCGCTGCCTAGCTTCTGCGGGCTGCAAAGTAACCGTTGTACCGGCCAGTACTCCGGCTTCGGAAATCCTGAAACATAACCCTGACGGCATATTTTTGTCCAACGGCCCGGGGGATCCAGCTGCAACGGGTGAATACGCTATTCCCGTAGTCAAAGACTTACTGGAGGCCGGTAAACCCATCTTCGGCATTTGTCTTGGTCACCAGATTCTGGCGCTTGCTCTTGGCGGCAAAACCCAGAAAATGCATTTGGGTCATCGCGGTGCAAACCATCCGGTCAAAGATCTTTTGACTGGTAAAGTTGAAATTACAAGCCAAAATCACGGCTTTGAAGTGATTGCAGAATCACTGCCTGATAACGTCGATGTGACACATATCAGCCTGTTTGACGGCACAAATGAAGGTTTGAAGGTTAAAGATAAGCCGGTATTTTCCGTACAATACCACCCGGAAGCATCACCCGGACCACAAGATAGCCATTATTTGTTTAAACGCTTTGTCTCATATATAGAGGACGCAGCATAAAGGAGAGCATATTGAAGCCATTATTGATGGGAAGTTTTGATACAACCGACATAGACACTAATTTGGTGTCCTGTCTTGGTTTCATTCTTGAAATCAGTAAGCTTAAATCTGTTCTGCGCAAAACCTACCTAAAGAATCAAGACCGCTATGAAAACTCGGCAGAGCATAGCTGGCACATGATTTTAATGGCTATCACATTACAGCCCTATGCCAATACACCAATTGACCTTGATAAGGTCATCAAAATGCTAGCGGTACATGATTTGGGCGAGATTGATGGCGGCGACACATATCTTTATGCCGAAAACCGTGGCGATAACGACCATGAAAAACAATGCATGAAACGCATTTGCGCAATTGCCCCCAAAGACCAGGCCAAAACCATAATGGATCTATGGATAGAGTTCGAATCCAGCCAAACACCCGAAGCCAAGTTTGCGCAAGCAATTGACCGCTTCCAGCCATTTTTATACACTTTGCAAAATGGTGGTGACTCATGGCTATCAAACAATATCCCTTATGAGCTTGTTATGGCGAAAAACGCACATATCGAAGACGGCTCGGAAATTCTTTGGGACGCTTATAAGAAACTGATTACACAGGCAAAGGATAAGGGGTTTTTCCCCGATCACTTGCCAGATACCCAACCAAATACCACAGAAGGTGATATAAAGGAGGATAACGATGCCGCATGATCTTTTAGAAGGTTTCAAACGCTTTAGAAAAGAAAGTTACGAAAGCAAAGAAGCCATGATGCCGGGCCTTGTCGAAAAAGGACAAGATCCAGATTACTTCCTGATTTCCTGTATTGATTCACGCAGTAATCCGGCAACAATTTTCCACGCACGCCCCGGTTCGTTTTTCACATTCAAAGCCATGGGCGCTATTGTTCGCCCTTATAAAAAGGGTACGGCGCTTAGCGCTGCGCTACAATTTGCGCTTGATTACAACAACGTCTCCAAAATTATCGTTCTTGGCCATACTGGCTGTGGCGCGATCAAGGCATTGATCAGTGACTTTGAAGACCCTGAAATCTCGAGTTTTATGGATGTTACACAAGCTGCGGTAAAAGCAGCACAGGACAAAACCACAAATCCGGAAAACCTTCACCGCAGAACCGAGGAAGAAATTGTCCTGCAAAGCAAGACCAACCTCAAAGGATACCCCAGCGTTGCCCGCGCTCTCGCCGAAAAACGCGTACAGATCATTCCGTGGCTGTTTGATATGGAGCAAGGCGATATTTTTGAATACGACAAAGTCAGCGATACATTCATCAACAAAACCAATATCGGTAATCTTGCGAATAAATCTTGCGATAGCAAAAAATCAGGCTGCTGTTAGATTCAGGATATTGTTAGATATAGACAAATCAATGACTCTCGTTTTTATGGCCAGTATTTATGCAGTATCGGCCATAATCGAGCAAAAAACAGTGATTTTGCACATTTTACAGTCGCTACGAAGTCGCAGCCTGTGAATCTTTGCGTAAAACCTAGGAAAATGGTTGCGCTGCAACGACAAATATCTTAAACAATTGTCTTCAGCACATAGTAACAACTTAGATAGTGAGCTGAACCCCCATGCCAAAAAGAACTGACCTCAAATCCATCTGTATTATCGGCGCTGGCCCTATTGTTATTGGACAAGCCTGTGAATTTGATTATTCCGGCGCACAAGCGTGTAAAGCCCTACGGGAAGAAGGATACAGAATCATACTGGTCAATTCGAACCCCGCCACTATCATGACCGACCCCAATATGGCAGACGCCACCTATATCGAACCGATCACCCCTGAAGTTGTTGCCAAAATCCTCGAAAAAGAAAAACCTGATGCATTGCTACCGACTATGGGCGGACAAACAGCATTGAATACAGCTATTGCCCTATCGCAAAACGGTACACTTGACCGACTTGGTATTGAGTTAATTGGCGCAACAGAAGAAGCCATTTCAAAAGCCGAGGATCGTGAAAAATTCAAAGTCTGTATGGACGAACTTGGCCTTGCCAGCGCGAAAAGTCGTGTGGTTTCCAGCCATAAAGAAGCCCTCGAAGCCCTCGAATATCTTGGCCTACCGGCGATTATCCGTCCGTCTTTCACAATGGGCGGCTCCGGCGGGGGGGTTGCATATAACAAAAATGATTTCGAGCGTATCGTACAAGAAGGACTGGACATGTCACCGGTCGGCGAAATTCTGGTCGAAGAATCCCTATTGGGCTGGAAAGAATACGAAATGGAAGTTGTGCGCGATAAAAACGACAACTGTATCATTATCTGTTCGATTGAAAATATTGACCCAATGGGCGTGCATACCGGCGATTCTATCACCGTAGCCCCTGCTCTGACCCTAACCGATAAAGAATACCAGATCTTACGTGATGCTTCGCTTGCTGTATTACGCGGCATCGGTGTTGAAACCGGCGGTTCAAACGTGCAGTTTGCGATTAATCCGGCTGATGGCCGTATGGTTATCATTGAAATGAACCCGCGCGTATCAAGATCATCCGCGCTAGCGTCTAAAGCCACAGGCTTCCCGATTGCAAAAGTGGCTGCAAAGCTTGCCGTTGGCTATACACTTGATGAACTGGGTAACGATATTACAGATGGCCGTATGCCCGCATCATTTGAACCGACAATTGATTACGTTGTTACCAAAATGCCGCGTTTTGCCTTTGAAAAATTTGCCAGCGCCGATAACACACTGACCACCGCGATGAAATCTGTTGGTGAAGTCATGGCCATCGGCAGAAATTTTGAAGAATCCATTCAGAAAGCCTTCCGTTCAATGGAAGAAAAACTATCCGGCTTTAACGTCATGCCTATTCCCCAAGATGTTGACGGCACGCCGAATATGGATATTTTAACGCAAAACCTGACACGTCCGACGCCACAGCGTATTCTATATGTCGGTGAGGCCTTCCGCCATGGCCTGAGCATAGAAAACGTGCATAACTTGACCAAGATTGACCCGTGGTTCCTGGAACGCATCAAACACATTATCGATACAGAATTAACCATACAAGAAAATGGCTTGCCGGATGATGCTGCCGGTTGGACACAGCTTAAATCCATGGGCTTTGCCGATGTAAAGCTTGCCGAACTTACGGACCTATCCGAAGATGAGGTTCGCACAGCGCGCCATAAATGCAATGTGTATCCTGTATATAAGCGCGTTGATACCTGTGCTGCAGAGATCACATCAACAACGCCATATATGTACAGCACCTACGAAAACTACGCCGCCGAAGGCAGTAATGAAATTGCACCAAGCGATAGAAAGAAAATCGTCATCCTTGGCAGCGGCCCGAACCGCATTGGTCAGGGCATCGAATTTGACTATTGCTGCGTTCACGCAGCCTATGCCCTGCGTGATGCCGGATATGAAACAATCATGGTGAATTGCAACCCAGAGACTGTCTCCACCGACTATGACACCTCAGACCGTCTCTATTTCGAACCTCTGACACTAGAAGACGTTTTGGAGGTAATTCACGCGGAGTCCCAGTCGGGTGAACTGTTAGGCGTGATGGTCCAGCTAGGAGGTCAAACTGCCCTTGGATTGGCCAACGGATTGAGCGACGCTGGAATACCTATCCTGGGAACCACCCCGGAGGCCATTGACATGGCCGAAGAGCGTGGGGCTTTCCAGAAAATTCTCGATCAGGCTGGCTTGATCTCTCCAGCTAACGGAACGGCAACGAACCTAGCTGAGGCGGTCGAGATTGCCAGACGTATTGGCTATCCAGTTCTTGTTAGGCCA
>JAUILO010000083.1 GCA_030432775.1 Alphaproteobacteria bacterium | reverse complement strand
GGTTGACTGTTGATAGCGGTTCCCCACACACAAATTCTACAGAACCGCTATCAACTGTCCACCGAAGCTTTAAAGCCCTTCAAAGGTAATAAATAGTAAGGTTCGTAACGCTGGTATTCTCTGTTTATAAACTACAGATAACCGGGCGCTATGAACGCACATAGAAACCATATGAAAGGAAATATTCTATGTTTAACGTTTTTCGTAAAGAAATCGATTTCGCGGGTAAAACACTAACCCTCGAGACAGGTAAAGTCGCCCGTCAGGCCGATGGCGCTGTCATAGCCACTATTGGCGAAACTAGTGTTCTTTGTACAGTTGTTGGAAGCAAATCTGTCCGTGATGGTCAGGACTTCTTCCCACTAACAGTAAACTACCAGGAAAAAACATACGCAGCCGGTAAAATCCCCGGTGGCTTCTTCAAACGTGAAGGTCGTCCGACTGAAAAAGAAACACTGGTTAGTCGTTTGATCGACCGTCCGATACGTCCATTATTCCCAAAAGGCTTCTTGAATGAAGTTCAAGTTATTGCGACTGTTATCACACATGATCTTGAAAATGACCCAGATATAGTTGCCATGATCGGCTGTTCTGCTGCTCTTACAATTTCAGGTATCCCATTTATGGGACCTATTGGCGCAGCACGTGTGGGTTTGATTGATGACAAGTTCATTATCAACCCGACAACACAAGAAATAGCTGAAAGCAAACTTGATCTTGTTCTTGCCGGTACATCCGAAGGCGTTCTGATGGTTGAATCAGAAGCTCAGGAACTTTCAGAAGACACAATGCTTGATGCAGTCATGACGGGCTGGAAAGCATTCCAACCTGTGATTGACGGTATTATCGGTCTTGCTGAAATGTGCGCAAAAGAGCCTTGGGATCTTCCTGAGACTAGCGACGCTGTCAAGAAAGTTGCTGAAGGCATTTCCAAGGATTTCTCTAAAGATCTTGAAAAAGCATATAGCATTGTTGATAAGCAAGAGCGCCAAGCTGCTGTTTCTGCAATCCGTGAAAAAGCCATTGAGAAATACGTTGAAGAAGAAGGCGAAATTAACGCCGCTCTTGTTAACTCTAAATTCAAAGGCGCAGAAGCTGATGTTGTTCGTGGTTCTATCCTGAAAACAGGTAAAAGAATTGATGGACGTGATACAAAAACTGTTCGTCAGATCGTTTCTGAAGTTGGCATTCTATCACGTACGCACGGTTCTGCTTTGTTCACACGTGGAGAAACACAGGCTCTTGTTGTGACTACACTTGGTACAGCACAAGACGAACAGATCATTGACGCACTAGAAGGCGAATACAGGTCAAACTTCATGCTGCATTACAACTTCCCTCCATATTCTGTGGGTGAAGCTGGCCGTATCGGCTTTACAGGCCGCCGCGAAATCGGTCACGGTAAACTTGCATGGCGCGCAATCAGACCTCTTCTTCCTACTAAAGAAGAATTCCCATACACAATGCGTGTTGTATCGGAAATTACTGAATCAAACGGTTCGTCTTCTATGGCAACAGTTTGTGGCACATCACTATCCTTAATGGATGCCGGTGTTCCTCTTGCCCGTCCGGTAGCTGGTATTGCTATGGGTCTAATTAAAGAAGGCGACGACTTTGCTGTTCTTTCCGACATTCTTGGTGATGAAGATCACCTCGGTGACATGGACTTTAAAGTAGCTGGTTCTGACCAAGGTCTGACATCTCTTCAAATGGATATCAAAATTACATCTATCACAGAAGAAATCATGAAGATCGCACTAGAACAAGCTAAAGCCGGACGTCTTCATATCCTTGGCGAAATGGCCGGAGCTTTGACTGAGTCTCGTGATACAATGCATGACACAGCTCCTAAAGTTGAAACACTGAAAGTTCCTGTCGATAAAATCCGTGATGTTATCGGTACTGGCGGTAAAGTTATCCGCGAGATCGTTGAGACAACAGGCGCTAAAATCGACATCGAAGACGATGGTACAGTGAAAGTTTACGCAAGTGACAGCTCTTCAATTGCTGCTGCTGTAAAATGGATCAAAGACCTGACGGAAGAGCCTGAGCTTAACAAAGTTTACACGGGTAAAGTTGCTAAGGTTGTTGATTTCGGTGCTTTCGTGACCTTTATGGGTGCTAAAGACGGCTTGGTTCACATATCTGAACTTGCTGACCACCACGTCAAGAAAACAACAGACATCATTAACGAAGGCGATACAGTTAAAGTATTGCTGATCGGTTTTGATGATCGCGGCAAAGTGAAGCTTTCTATGAAGCGCGTTGACCAGGAAACTGGTGAAGTCATTCCCAAGGGTGACAAAGACGACAAAAAAGAAGCGAACGGCTAATTCTTAAAAACATAAAAGCAGAAGAGCAAACTTATCATGGTCTGCCCTTCTGCTTTTTTTATGAGTTAAAGATTTTTTGTGAGTTAAAGACCCATGACAATAAAACTTCCCAAAATCATCGGC
The DNA here is from genome assembly GCA_030432775.1 of Alphaproteobacteria bacterium. Lineage (GTDB taxonomy): Bacteria > Pseudomonadota > Alphaproteobacteria > Micavibrionales > Micavibrionaceae > JASMHE01. Next base: position 8,550 of record JAUILO010000083.1, on the reverse strand, counting down.
CATCGTGGCGCTTGTGGTTACGCACCGGAAAACACACTTGAATCCATAAATACTGCGGCCGAGATGGGCGTAGAATGGGTTGAATTGGACGTCAAACTCACAGCAGATAATGTCCCTGTTATATTTCATGACGACACACTGGACCGCACCACCAACGGGCACGGCCCAATGGCACAGACATTATACGAAGACCTGAAACAATTAGAGGCCGGTAGCTGGTTCTCTGACGGTTTTACAGGCATAAAAATTCCCACTCTCGAAGAAACAATTGAATTGCTGATCGAACTTGATCTTGGCCTGAACCTTGAAATCAAACCATGCCCTGGACGGGAAAAAGAAACAGCAGAAATAGCACTTGATCTGTTATCCCATTACTGGGATGCGCATGACAGATTGCTTATCTCAAGCTTTGAGCATGTCTCACTTGAAACTGCACTTGATATGGCCACTGACTGGAATCGCGGCTTACTCCTACCTGAAGAATGGCCGGAAAACTGGCGTGACCTTGCTGAATATCTTGATGTTACAACAATTAATATTAACGGCAATACAGTCACACGCGAGGAAGTAGAACAAATTATTGATCTTGATAAACCTGTGTTGGCCTACACGATCAATGACCCGCAAACGGCGCGTAAGCTTCAAGGATGGGGTATTGATACCATGTTTACCGATGTGCCGGATGTATTGCAAGATAGCTTGCTGACCGTGCATTAAGACCGTCTAGCATACCCTGCCTGATCTTCCCCTTTATTTCTTCTGCTTGACCGAGAAGAGTTCTCTCTGTAGCCTAAATAAAAAAATGAGTTGAACAGGGCATATAATGATTAACAATCCTTACGGTTTAACCGATTTGGATATTGATACACTTATCCAGATTGCGGATGAGTTTAGGGATAATCTGTTAAAATCCATCGGTCCACAAGGCGTACGCCAGTTTGAGAACAACCTTACTCAAGCTGAGGAATATGAATTTGAAATGCTGGAGCTTACCCGTATTTTTAACGGTGAGCCTGATCAAAAATTCGTACATGCCCTTATTCAAACCCAATATGTGGCAACCAGTTTGCGCAGCTTAACAGAGCTTTTCGGCGAAGCCACTCTATTGGAAGCCCTGCCTGATAAAGCAAAAACAAAAGAAACTATTGATCTATATAGAAGATTATCCGAATACGGCCTCGCCGGGCTCTGTCAAAAGGGCATGGATATGAATATGAAATAGATCACCATTTTCTCGGGAGATAATTATGTTTGAACAGCCAGATATCAACGAAATTGCCACCTTGCATAGCATGGTAAAAAAATTCAGCGCCAATTTACTTGAAACTTTCGGCGAAGCGGCCATCCGTCAGACAATTTTGGATATGAACGAAGATGAAGCAAAGCTGGCTAGCAGAGCCGAGGCTATGATGTCATTCAACGAAAGCGCCGAAGGCAAAGCCCCTAACACGGATGATTCAACGCAGACCATGGGCATGCTTTTATATATGAGCGCATCCCTGCCCGCGCTTAAACGGCAATTTGGCGAAGCCGCACTGGTTGAGGCATTACCCGAAGAAGCACACAGAGCACGTATGATTAATATATGTGATTATGTTGGCGCGCGTGACGTTGCGGCGTTATGTCGCCAAACCAGAACATACAAGCGATAAACACAAACAAGAAAAACAAGCTTGCGGCGCATAACAAAGCCTCACAACCGTGCGCAAACACGCGCCAGATCGCAAACGACTCCATACATACGCCCTGCAATTACTTCTTAATGAAATAGATAATATTAATCACCGTTTTGACCGAATGTTTTCAGAACATCCGGATGTGGCATGCCCACAGCATTAAAGCCACAATCAACATAATGGACTTCGCCGGTTACCGCTGATGATAGATCAGATAACAAGTAAAGCGCTGTGCCGCCCAATTCTTCAAGCTCAACAGATCGTTTCAGCGGTGATGTGACAACATTATATTTGAATGTTGTTCTGGCATTACCAATCACTGCGCCTGCAAGTGTACGCATTGGCCCTGCGCTAATCGCGTTAACACGCACACCATCAACACCAAGATCTGCCGCCAAATAACGAACAGAAGCCTCTAACGCCGCTTTTGCAACGCCCATCACATTGTAATTCGGCATTGCTTTTTCTGCGCCATAATATGTCAGCGTAACAGCAGAGCCGCCATCTTTCATTAAAGGCTGCGCGCGGCGCATAACAGATGTGAACGAGTAACAGGAAATATGCATGGAATTCAGGAAATTCTTTAAGCTTGTATCAACATAACGGCCTTTCAGCTCTTCTTTATCCGAATACGCAATGGCATGAACGAGGAAATCAATTTGACCCCACTCTTTTTCAATCTCAGCAAAAACACGATCAAGATCTTCTTCTTTTGAAACATCACAATCCAGCAAGAACGTAGAACCAACGCTCTCGGCCAAAGGTTTTACGCGTTTTCCGAAGGCATCGCCCTGATAAGTAAAAGCAAGCTCAGCTCCGTTTGCAGCCAGAGCCTGCGCCATCCCCCAAGCGATGGACTTTTCATTCGCCACCCCCATAATCAGGCCGCGCTTACCCTTCATTAAATCAGATGCAATAATTGTCATTGTTTTTAAACCATTCTGCTAATCGTCATAACGCGAGAATGCCAACGTACAATTGGTCCCGCCAAATCCAAAACTATTGGAAATTATTGTTTTGTGCTCTACGCCGTCCACGCGCTCACGCGCAATCGGAAGGCCTTCGGCACCTGGGTCAAGCTCCTCGATATTAATGCTCGGAGCCACAAAATTATTTTGCATCATCAAAAGACTGTATATCGCTTCTTGAACACCAGTGCCGCCCAATGAATGACCAGTCATTGATTTTGTCGCACTGATATACGGCATATTATAATCAGCATCGCCAAACACTTCGCGAATTGCATCAAGTTCACCAATATCCCCAACAGGCGTTGATGTGCCGTGTGTGTTAATGTATGTCACGGGTGTACTCACAGTCTCAAGTGCCTTGATCATAGCGCGCTTGCCGCCTTCACCGCTTGGTGCAACCATATCATGACCATCAGACGTTGCACCGTAACCGGTCAACTCGCCATAGATAGTCGCGCCACGTGCCTTGGCATGCTCAAGCTCTTCAAGCACAACAATGCCACCACCACCGGAGATAACAAAACCATCACGATTTGCATCATATGCACGTGCTGCTTTTTCCGGCGTATCATTATATTTGGAAGACATAGCGCCCATTGCGTCAAACAGCACAGATAATGTCCAGTCTAGCTCCTCGCCGCCACCTGCGAACATAACGTCCTGCTTACCCCACTGGATAAGCTCTGCCGCATTGCCAATACAATGTGCAGATGTTGAACACGCAGAAGAGATCGTGTAATTCACGCCCTTAATCTGGAAATTTGTCGCCGCAGTGGCCGACGTTGTCGAACACATCGCTTTAGGTACAGCAAAAGGACCGACACGTTTCGGCCCTTTTTCACGGGTTACATCCGCTGCAAGCACTTGCGCACGTGTTGATGGACCGCCAGAGCCGACGATGATGCCGGTGCGCTCGTTAATAATGTCCTTTTCTTCTAGGCCTGAATCGGCAATAGCCTGTTCCATTGATAAATGAGTATAAGCAGCAGCATCACCCATAAAACGGAATAAACGCTTATCAATCGCCTCAGCCAGATTGATATCCGGCTTGCCATGTACATGTGAACGAAAGCCCATTTCCGCATATTCCGGCGAAAATGTAATGCCTGACTTCCCGTCTTTTAGAGATTGCAAGACCTCGTCCTTGGAGTTTCCAATACACGAAATAATCCCGATACCGGTCACAACGACACGGCGCAGTGGTCTATCGCTCATTAAGCTGCTCCTGAATTGTCAAAAAGACCCACCTTCAGATCTTTAGCTTCATAGATAAGTTCGCCATCAGCAAACATTTGGCCTTCGCCAACGCCCAAAACCAATTTACGGTTAATCAGACGTTTAATATCAACTCTATATTTCACGAGTTTAACGGCTGGCAATACCTGTCCAGTTAACTTCAACTCGCCCAAGCCAAGCGCGCGTCCAGAACCTGGCGCACCAGTCCAGCCAAGGTAAAATCCCAAAAGCTGCCATAACGCATCAAGACCTAAACAGCCTGGCATAACCGGATCTGATTCAAAGTGGCATTTAAAAAACCAAAGATCAGGATTGATATCAAATTCGGCCTCGATAAACCCCTTATCGTAAGTGCCGCCAGATTCAGAAACCTGTACTATTCTATCGAACATAAGCATTGGTGGTAACGGCAGACGCGCATTACCCGGACCAAATAGATTACCATGACCACATTCAATTATTTCGTCATAGCTATAGCTGGATTTTTGTTCAAAACTCATAATCTCACTAACTTTCATTTGTGACTTTGACCTTTTTTATACGCACGTTTGCCCCCTATATCAAGAGAGGATATTCAGGAATGAAAAACTTTGTATTTTCTGATAGTTAGATGGAATTTAAAATCAATATACGCACCTGAGCGTTTCTACATTGACAACATACCTTCACGGCCAACCTGACAGACAGTTTTATATGTATCTGTCATCGCGCCCATTGCTAAAGGCTTAGCAATAACCGGTTCAATTTCCGGTTCTTCACCGCCCGCAGCAATAGCAAGCATGCGTCCTGCTGCCTTGGCATAGGCAACAGATTGATTAACATATCCGGTTAAATTAATGGCCTGGAATAATTCCTGGCACACACCTTCAAGCGGATCAATCAGCTCGAACGGCGCACTCACATGACAATCATTGGCCGCAAGCCCAAAACGCCAGTCTGTTCCCGCAGGAACGCCCAGTCTTACCGCTTCTTGCGTCATAACATAGGAAACCTGATCAAGCTTATCGGGAACAGATGGAATACTAAATAAAGAACATGCATCTTGCGACAGAGCCAAAGCGCGGCCTGAAGATGCGCCAAGTGCGCTTACACATTCCATGAGTGACCACCCTAGGTTAGACACCATTTTATCAATCACGATATCACACAGCTCCTGCGCGGCGATTTCATATGCCATACAGCGATTTGTACATTCTATAAACAAACGGAATACTTCGGCGCGTGACTGGCCGGATTGCTCCATACGCACGATAATGTTGTGAACAACAAATAAAACGAGTTGATGAAATTCATAACCGCATGAAAGCCATTCTTCGAAGAGATTCTTGGCCACTGCACGGCCATGCTCTGTTTCGTAATCAATAATATATGCCGGCGGAAGAGCCAAAGATCCCAGACGACCTTCTGCAGGTTCTGTGTCCAGAAGTTCTGCCAGACGTGCATAACTTGCCTCTAGACCATCATCAGGGTCATCGAACAACAATAATGTTTCAACCAAAATACCCGACATCATCTGGACAAGACGCATGCCGTCAATCTCTTCTTCGTTCAAAGAAGCTTGCGCCATTAATGCGCGGTATATGCTGGCTGTAAACTCAGCCTTTGTCACACGATGCGACATGGTTGTAATCCTTAATGGTGATTCGGGCGGATGAAAATGCCCGGAAAGTGGATAGTTTTGTGGATAAGTATGTGGATAAACGACGAATATCGTATTATTAGGTTAATTCAATTCTTCGTGTTCGTAAATGCCCCAAATGAATTTTCTTTCAATCCACCCGGTATAGCCACCGACCTTTATCTCACAAAGCAAGGGCACGCACTCTTCTATTTCGGCTGTGACATTCGGTTCAAGCTTTGCAACAACGCTGGAATCGGTCGATTTTTTATCGTAAATTTTTACAACATCACTACCGATAACAATCACAGTACGACGACCTGATAGCAGCGATTTATGTACCCAGCCGACCTCACCTGTGTTGTCACGAATTTTTCGCCAGTTCTCGAATTCCTGAATAATCTCGACCGGAAGCCCGGCGTGTTGATAAAACCATTTGATCGGGTAGCGCTGCCCCGGTCCAGTGCGCATATGCGTTTTATTCGAGCGCAGCGATACAAAGCGCGGCAATGGCAAATCCGTATCACGGAAGCTTTTAACCTTGGCGCCATCACTATCTTGATCTTGCGCCATAGAAGCTGGCGCACCGACACATAAAGCCAGCACAGCCACCGCCACAAAAACCGGCATCAAGGTAAAAAACGAACGCACAGAAATAAAAACCATTAATCACTCACTTTGATATTCAATACAGCAGACTAGCCAAATACGGCGGAGACCTCAACAGGTGTATCACCATTATCCATCCCCCATTCTGACCATGAACCATCATAAACCCGCACATAATCCAGCCCTATACTAGCCATAGCAAGCGCAAGAACACAGGCCGTAACGCCGCTTCCACAACTACTGATCACCTGATCTTTATCAGTCAGCGACGCAACAAGCATGCGAATTTCCTCTTCAGCCTTCATCCGGCCATCATTTTGATCAAGCAGTGAAATAAACGGAATACAGCGACTACCCGGAATATGGCCTTTACGCATTCCAGGACGCGGCTCTTCAACCAGACCATCAAAACGCTCGCGCGCTCTTGCATCTACAATAGACAGATTACCGGGTAATTGAGTTTTATCTGCGCCATTATCACTGCCGCCAGAACCACCATTCACAATTTCCAGCAAATCTTCCTTGGATATCACCCGCGCAGCATCAAGCACCGCTTCATAATTTCCGGACTGAACAATCTGTGCCCCCGAAGTGATATCAAAACCGCGCATTTTCCAATACGGAAATCCGCCATTTAATACACGTACATCCTTATGCCCGAATGATTTAAACATCCACCACACGCGCGCCGCCGACATAAACATACCGGATTGATCATACACCACGACCGTATCATCGCTGGAAATACCAAGCGCAGCGACCTTTTGCGCAAAGATCGACGCATCCGGCAACATATGTGGCTGTGGGTGCCCAGCATCGGCAATATCATCTATATCAAAATGAACAGCATTACCGATACGTTCCAACTGGCAAGCCTGATAACCGGTAAAGCCCGAAGGCCCCATACCGTAAGAGGCATCCACCAGCTTCACCGTGGAGCTACCACCACCATCACCAGACTGCGCCAACAATAATTCATTCAACAACTCCGCTTCGATAAGCACCTGATCTCTATGTGTCATGTGTCGCTCCTGCGCGCTAAGGCTATGCTGATAACAAATACAGTAACAAAGTTTTGTATTTTTTCTTCTGATACAGTATAGATACCAGCCATGGAACAAAAGAAAAAGAACACAAATATCCAGCCATATGTGTCTGTCGCCCCCATGATGGACTGGACAGACCGTCATTGCCGCTATTTTCACCGGCTTTTATCGCCAAATATACGGCTGTTTACAGAAATGGTTACAACAGGCGCACTTATTCATGGTGATCGTGACCGTTTTCTACGTTTTGATCCATCCGAACATCCCGTTGTGTTGCAATTGGGTGGCGATGACCCCGCAGCATTGGCACAATGCGCGAAAATGGCCGAAGATTACGGTTATGATGAAGTTAATTTGAATTGCGGCTGCCCGAGCGATCGCGTACAAAGCGGCAATTTTGGCGCTTGCCTTATGTCACAGCCCGAACTGGTTTCTGATTGTGTAGCGAAAATGATAAACGCCACAACCATTCCGGTAACAGTTAAATGCCGCATTGCTATAGATAATGAAGAAGAATTACCATTTTTAACCAAATACTTAAAAGAAGTTTCTAATGCTGGATGTGAAGAATTTACCGTACACGCTAGAAAAGCATGGCTTAAAGGTCTAAGCCCTAAAGAAAACCGTGAAATACCGCCATTGCGTTACGATATTGTGCAAGAAGCCAAAACCCTGTTTCCCGATTTGCGTATTATTTTGAATGGCGGCATTAAAAGCTGCGAAGATGTGCAAAGCGCCATAGAGGATTTTGACGGCGTCATGATCGGACGGCAAGCCTATCAAGACCCCTATTTTCTTGCCGAAATAGAGCGAGACATATTTGGTAATGCTAACCCCCTCTCCCGCGCAGAGGTCGCTGAACGCATGGTTCCTTACATTCAAAACCAAACAGAAAAATATGGCACGCCACCCAAAACAATAACCCGTCATATGCTTGGCCTATATAAAGGACAAGCCGGATCAAACGCATGGAAACGCTATATCAGCGAAAATGCCCACCTCAAAGACACAAAGGCATCCATATTACTGGATGCCTTGGCGCAAATACCTAATCCGGGTTTAATAAACAGCGACGTAACAAAAGAACACGCCTAAAGCATTATTAAAGCCACTGACAAACCTTGAAGCGCAAGCTATCTGTCGGCAGAGCTATTGTTACTCGTCTATTGTTACTCGGCTTTTGTTGAATGGAACTGCTGCGCAGTTGCTTCATCCAGAGCAAAAGACTTACCACAACCACAACGGCTGGCTTCGTTAGGATTACTGAACAAAAATTGCTCGTTACCCACGTTATCCATGCCATGATCAATAATCATACCAAACATCAAAAAACTATCTGTGATTGGCACATAAAGAGCAATATCGTTATCAATAATGATCTTATCCACGCCAGA
>JAUILO010000212.1 GCA_030432775.1 Alphaproteobacteria bacterium | reverse complement strand
TTGATCCACCACAAGCAAGTCATATTCAGCGCCGCCGCGCTCGAATACCTCGACAAAAGTACCGTCAAAATGGGACTTAGCACAGCTTACAATCATATCCTTAACCGGCTGCAGGACATGGCCATTGACCGCATCATTGCCCAATAATGAATTCAATCCGCCCAGATTATAAAGATTCAGACGAATAAGACTGGAATGACCATGCTGAAGCGCATCTTTGATCGCTTCAATTTCATCGCGCCGTTGCTGCACCACGCCATCAGGAGATCGTTCGGGCTTAAACCCTACAGGTAGCTGTGGCTCTTTCTTATATTTTTTATAATGTGCATACTCGCCAAGAACTGCCTTGACCTTGTTCAAATCTGTTTCATTCAGAAGATCTTTTGATTGCACAGTGTGATGCGATAAACGCGGAACCATATCGCGGGTTGTCGATAACTGAAACGCAAGGTCATTCTTCGTATCAAACATTGTGCCTGAAAATTTATCAATCTTAGTAAATGTCGTCGTAAGCCCCGTTCCAACAACATTTTTGTGTCGCGGGTGCTGTAACAGATCTAAGCCTGTTTCCTGCACAAAAAAACGTGTTGCCTCTTCGGCGCGCGTTAGCGCTTCCAGCAACTGTTTTTGATCAACATCACCTTCAAGGACAAACTCCATATCATCGCCATGGGCGCGAAAACCCGTTAACGTATCAGGGTTCAAACCATATAATTCTTTTTGATAGATATTAACGACAGTCTCGATCACCTCATTGGCAACCTCACGGCCCAACACATCATTGATCTGTGATAAATTCACAAAATCCGCCGCTATGAGATATGTCGTCGCAGGTGAAGTCTTGCAATAATCGTGGATTTGCTCAAGCAGCGGGTCAGAAACAAATAATCCCGTTATCGGATCTTTATCTCCATGCCCTGCTAAATACTGGTCAGCGCCGCCAAATGATGTTTTAAGGTTCTGATCACTCATACAGGCGATCATATATTTTTTACGTTAAGAACGGGTTAAATGAAGATTGTATTCTATGTGTTTTTATTTTCGTTTAATTACAATACCTTAAGCATCACACCAGCAGTAACCCGCCACTAATCGCATCGTTTTTTTAATAAACAACTCTAAACCACCAAAGAATCTGTCACCTCTATCAATTTCGCCCATATATTCGGCTCGCGCATAGTATGGCCTGTCTTTTCAAGAACGTATAAGGTGCTGCCCGGATAAGCTGCATGCAAATCAAACGCATTACGCACAGGACATATCAAATCAAAACGCCCATGAATAATATAGCACGGTATATGCCCAAGGTTTTGAACACCATCCAGTATCTTCTTTTTGTTATGGGGGCCGTAAAAATTATTGGAAAAATGCATCCACAGCTTGAACAGTCCCAAATATTCTTCCGGATGCTCCTGTACATGTTTAATGCGATCTACTGGCAGATCAAAAGTTAAAATAGCCGTATCCCAAAGCACAGCTTGCTTGGCGGCCGCCAGAATTTCTTCGTCAGTGCCATTTAATATGATGTCGTAATATGCTTTATGAAGTCCGTCTTTGCGTTTTTCTTCGGGTATATGATCCCGATATGGTGCAAACCATTCCGGCATAATCTCGCTGACATACCCTTCTTCGGTTAACCAGTGCATACCATCTGTATCACCGAAAAAGATACCCGAGAGCGCAACTTCGCTCACATATTGCGGATATTCTACCAAGTAAAACAGGCTGAGTGTCGACCCCCAAGAGCCACCAACAAGCATCCATTGTGCTACGCCCAATTTCTGGCGCAGAAACTCCATATCAGCAACAAGATGTTCAATTGTGTTATTGTCGATCGAAGCAAATGGCGTGCTTTTACCCGCCCCGCGCTGATCAAACAGGATAATCTTATATTTATTCGGATCAAAATAGCGGCGCAGCTCCGGCATCACGCCGCCGCCAGAGCCTCCATGAACATAGACAACTGGCTTCCCATCAGGATTACCGCATAATTCATAATATAAGTTATGACCATCACCAACGGCGATGTGACCTGATTCATAAGGCTCAATCTCTGGATACATGATTTC
>JAUILO010000082.1 GCA_030432775.1 Alphaproteobacteria bacterium | reverse complement strand
GGCGGTGGCTTTTAATATGGAGTTCGCTGCCGCTTGTTCTTTTTCTACTGTCGGAATGGGAGGTGTGTGGTTCAGGTCCCAATACGCCCATGCAAAGCCACAGATGAGTATGGATAATATGGTTATTGTTTTAATGCGCATGGCTTGTTTTCTCCCTTTGGTGAATGACAACTATAGCGCAGCTCAGAAGGATTGTTTCAATCGCGGCGAATCCGCCTAAAATCCATGCCGCAGAATCGGTAAATCCATAGGCATGTAAACCGACGCTGAGCAAGTTTACCCCGAACCATGATAATGCGACAATGACGGATAGATAGGCAAGGCCTGCGGTGACCCAGATGGGTTTTAATTGGCCGCTAATACGTCCATGTAATACCCAGATAAGCCATAAGACAATCAGAAGTGCGCCATTTTCCTTGGGGTCCCAGCCCCAAAACCGTCCCCATGATTGGTCAGCCCAAATACCGCCTAGCACTGTGCCGGTAGCAGAGAACAATAAGGCGAGAAGAGCAGCGCCGTGAAGGTTTTTAAACGAGACTGTATTTGTTTTGCTATTTTTGCGCTTTATCATCTCAAACAAATTGTAATGCGCCAGAAGACTTGTGATTAGGCAGAATGCATAACCGGTGGTAATGCATATGACATGTGTTGCGAGCCAGAAATTCGTGTTCAAAACAGCAGTTAGCATTAAAAAGCTGTCGCCATCCTGATCATGAGAAAAGCCCAGAATATGTAGGAAGATGCCTGTGGCACTGGCAAGAGCCAGCCATAATGTGTTCTTGTCTTTGCTGTATGCCCATAAACCATACAACACGGCAATCAGCCCTACGAAGATGATTGATTCATATAAGGTGGTAACAGGGGGACGGCTTAGTATATAGACACGCGCTGCAATGCCGGCAAAATGAAAAACGGCGCCAATGCACAAAAACAGGGTCGATGCCTTGATGGTTGTTGCGGTATGTGTTGTTTTTAAACCTGCGATGATCAGCATAAGCAGCGCAAAACCATAAAACACGATGCTGATAGTAAAGGGTTTGATCTGGTTGTAATATAGCTCTGTTGTTAGGGATAATATGCGCAGGCCGGATTGGGCATATTGTGTTTTTATATTTGCTGCGATTTTTACTGTGTCGTTATAAATTATCGCGCTGGCGGTATTCCACGTATCAGGATCGTTGCTGTGATATGCAAGCGCCAGTTTTTGCCAGTTTTGGAAGATTTGTGTTGTTTGCGGTGTGCCTTTACCGGACAGAATTGTAAACCAGGGGGATTGCCATTCATTTTGTTCGGTTGATTGTGCGCTGCTGTTGCCAGTGGATTGGCTTAAATCAGGAATAACGCGGAATATACTGCTATTCATACCGGCTTGACGCAGGCTCGCCGCAGAAAAAGCAAGATAGCTTAATGCCTGTTCGGCTGGCGTATAGGTTTGAATATCGTTGCCTTTGTCCTTGATGATTTTTGCCACTTCATTATCAAGTGTCTCGCGGAACTTGAGTATTTGCATATAAGTCAGGGTTTGTCCTGTATATGCGTCCAGAGGGGCGGGAATACCTTCGGCAGGAAGTTCGATGGCTAAAGGCAGAAATAACCCCATAGAGCCTAGTAAATCGCCCAGCGTAATTGCCTTTTGCTGGATCTGTACCAGAAGTTTTTGTGATTTTGTCCAGTTTTCCTGTGGTGTTTTGCTGATCGATATCAGTATGTCCTCTTTTTGGCGCAATGCGGCGGCTACTTCACGATAGGAAAATAATTTGCTTTTACGTTTTTTAAGCTCGAGCAAATTCAAAACGTCAGGATTGCTGATTTTAATGACGGGGACCGCCTCGCCAAAAGCAGGGTTGAATATGCTTTCTAAAAGCCATTCCATGGCGCCGTTATCACTGCCGGATAATTCCTTGAGTATAGCGCGGGCAAAACTATCCATTGGCTTGAGGCGGCCATCATGCAGAATCGGGATTTGGGCAAAGGCGGTCGTGCTGTAGATTTTTGTTTTGGCTGTGTCCGTTTTGGCTTCTTGTTTTTCGGCAATGTCTGTTGTGGTAATACCTATCTCGGAAATACTGGTTTTCGCCGTGTCCAAATGATCTTGGCTTTTATCCTGAGCGCGCGCCGATGTTGTGTATGTCACGGATGTAATGACAATGACGGTATATATCAAAACGGCGCACAGTATACAGGATAATGAGTTTGCAGATTTTACGGCTGTTTTATGCATCGGCTGTCCCTGTGCTTTCCGCGTCATTACGCGACGCTGTTTTTGCGCCTGGGCGGCGACGGCGAATAAACATATGCAGTATCATACCTATACAGACTGTAATGCCGGAAATATAAGGAAAGCTGCGTCCGATATTCCATACAGATGTCAGAACGGAAATATCGCCGTTATCGGTTTCGATAAAAGATGACTGGAAGAACGTATATCCTTTATAGCGTAGCGGTTCGTTCATAGAGATAAGCGCTTCCCACTGTGCGCCGTCATCGTGAATACGTACACGTGATTGATAGGATTGTGCCATGGCAGTGCCTGGATGCATATCGCGGGAAAACTCCAATAGCTCGATTTGAAACGGTAATGCTGTGCGCCGTTTGCGAATAGCGATACGGTATGTTTGCCCATTGGCCATAATCTCCGGATGACGCGGTACATTTTCAATCGCAAGATATGTGCCGTCATTTTCGCTTCCGGATACTGAAAACACGATCCCTGTCAGGTTTTCTTCGTCATTCTGGCGTAAGGGTGCGGGGGATAAAACCATGTGCTGTGCCATGCCGAAATATTCGTCTGTGGCATCGGTTCGTCTTGTGATCTCGCAGTTCCGGCAGTTTTGTACGATGTGAAGCTTTATCGGTGAATCAGGTATGGCGATAATATCGCCTTTGGCAATTGACTGGTGATCAAAAGAATAAAGGATACTTTTTTCATCATTGAGGATCACCATATCCCTGATGTGGTAATCGGAGATCTCGGCCTTTCGTTCACCTTTTGCCAGATCAATATAGCCTTCCTGACTAAACATCGCGGTCAGCAATCCGCCTGCCATTAATAAAAGCACACCGATATGAATAATGATAATGCCTGCGTTGGATGTCCGCCATGGGCTTTTAAGCGCGAGCTTGAATATGAGGTTGATGACCATGATCGAGATAAAGATAGGCAATCCCGGCAGTGGCACGGGCCCCGCCCATATAATCGGCGCAGAGAAGAATATGTGCGTGGCCTCATACAGACCAATATATTTTTGGGCTATTGTGCCGACCACAACATAGAACATCACAACCGGCAATGTGTAATGAAGCAAAGCGGGACTGGACAGGTATTTGATTATGTTTTGTATTTTGTCTTGTTGCATGGGGCTGTATTCTACTCATAAAAATCAAAACAGCCAGTGCTATTGGTTAAAAAATATCTTTCGAAAAAAAGAGGCTCATTAGAGCCCCTTTTTCTTCAGATGTGTAACTGAATAATGTGTAGTGACGGCCAGTATTGTTAGCGGTATTGTTAACTGTGTTATTGGCCGTGTTTATTGCCCTTTATATTTATTGGCAGGCCAGACATTCTTCGTAATTGCCTGTATTCTCGTCAACTTGATCTTTTGGCTCTGCGTTCATTGTACGTTGCCAGCTTGCATGGCTTTCTGCACGCTGGATTGATTTAGAACGGCAGTAATAAAGTGATTTCACGCCTTTTTTCCATGCTTCCCAGTGTAACCTGTGTAGATCGCGTTTATGGATGTTCGCTGGAATAAATATATTGAGTGATTGTGCCTGACAAACAAAAGGTGTTCTGTCTGCTGCGTGTTCTATGAGCCACCTTTGGTCAATTTCAAATGCGGTTTTGAAGACGTCCTTTTGTTCATCGCTCAGGAAGTCCAGATGTTGTACGGAGCCTTCATTGGTGAAAATAGAACTCCAGACATCTTCTGTATTTTCGCCTTTTTCCTCAAGGATGGCTTCCAGATATTTATTCTTCACAGGGAATGAGCCCGATAGTGTTTTATGTGTGAAGGCATTGGCCGCAATTGGCTCTATGCCAGGGCTTGACCCTCCACAGATGATCGAAATTGAAGCCGTCGGGGCGATTGCCATTTTATTGGAGAAACGCTCCATGATGCCGTAATCAGAAGCATCCGGACATGCGCCGCGCTCTTCTGCGAGTTTAACAGAGGCATCATCTGCCTGACGCTTGATATGTTGGAACATACGTCTATTCCAAACTTTTGCCATGACACCTTCAAAGGGAATGGATTTTGATTGCAAGAAGCCATGGAAGCCCATGACGCCAAGACCAACAGACCGTTCGCGCATGGCCGCATATTTTGCGCGTTTCATGCTATCGGGTGCTTTACTGATAAAATCACTCAGTACGTTATCAAGGAAGCGCATAATGTCTTCGATAAAAGTCGGGTGGTCCTGCCATTCTTCGAATTTCTCAAGATTGACTGATGATAAACAGCAGACAGCTGTTCTTTCATTACCAAGATGATCTTCACCGGTTGGCAGTGTGATCTCTGAACAAAGGTTAGACATTTTCACAGTCAGGCCAGCCATTTTGTGGTGTGCGGGAATGTTGTCATTAACATGGTCGATGTTGATGATATATGGCTCGCCTGTTTCAACGCGGGCTGTTAATAGCCTGATCCATAAATCTCTGGCTGATACGCGGTCAACGACTGTGTTGTCTTTTGGCGATTTGAGCGCCCATTCTTCATTGCTTTCAACCGCTTCCATAAAGCGATTGGTGACAAGAACACCATGGTGCAGGTTCAGAGCCTTACGGTTTGGATCACCGCCAGTTGGACGGCGCAGCTCGATAAATTCTTCAATTTCAGGATGCCAGATCGGCAGGTAAATCGCAGCACTGCCGCGGCGAAGTGATCCTTGGGAAATAGCCAGTGTCAGCGAGTCCATAACGCGGATAAAAGGAATGATGCCCGATGTTTTGCCATTACGGCCGACTTTCTCACCGATAGAACGTACATTGCCCCAATAAGAACCAATACCGCCACCAAGTGAGGCGAGCCATACGTTTTCATTCCAAAGATCCACGATGTTTTCAAGCGCGTCACCTGTTTCATTCAGGAAACAGGAAATCGGCAGCCCTCTATTTGTGCCGCCATTTGATAATACAGGGGTCGATGGCATGAACCACAGGTTGGACATGTAATCATACAATCTTTGTGCATGGGCGCTATCATCGCCGTAATACATTGCATTGCGCGCAAAAAGGTCTTGGAACTCTTCTCCGGGTAAAAGGTATCGATCGACCAGTGTTGCTTTACCAAACTCGGTTAATTTGGAATCGCGTGAGCGATCAATTTTAATACGATTTCCACGTTCCATTTGCGCAATATCAAACATATAGTCCCACTCCATTTTTTAATCTCACGCGCGTATTTTAAGGCGTGATTGTTTGTTCAGATATAGAAAATTAGTCTCTTGGACGGGCTGCGAAAAAACACAACCCTTAGTGATCTGTTAGGGGTTATGCTACTAAATATCGTGTTTGGTGTCGATATGAGTATATTCCTATAGGCCCTATATTTTGAACGGTAATATTGCCGTATCTACAGGGAGTTCTAGAGCTACAAAATTCTATGAACAGCCTTATCCTCAAGCAAAAAAGTAACAGAGTTTCAAAATTATGTTAAGTGATTGGCGCTGGCGTAGCTAAGAAGTCTGTGTATAGTGTTTTTGGTATGTAAAATGATAAACGGTATGTGTTTGATTTATTTGCGTTTTGCATGCACAGAGTCGATTCTTTTTATTGCATCTGCGATATGGTTGCCATAAACACTATATTGCGTAACAATATCATCTGCGTGTCGCGTAATTCTATGTTCTTGATTGTTGTAGTCTTTTCATCATATAAAGCTATAGCGTAAGGTGTGTAATATCTAACAGGGAATGTTTCATGGTATCGAAATCAAATAAAATTATCACTCGTAAAAGACAGACTAAGATTCTGGCAACATTGGGGCCAGCTTCCAGTTCACCGGAGATGATCCGCAAGCTTATTCTGGCTGGTGTTGACAATTTCCGGTTGAATTTCAGTCACGGCACACATGAAGACCATGCAGAGCGCCTTAAGATTATTAGACAGATGGAACAAGAGTTCCAGACACCGATTGGCATTGTTGCTGATTTGCAAGGACCTAAACTGCGTGTTGGCCGTTTCAAAGAAGGTTCTATCAAGTTGAAAAAGGGAATGAAGATTCGTTTTGACCTTGATAAGACCGAAGGGGATGAAACACGCGTTAACTTGCCGCATCCTGAAATTATTGGCGCTGTTGATATTGGCGACGAATTGCTGATTGATGATGGTAAGGTTCGTGTTGTTATCGATTTCAAAGGTAGTGACCATCTTGTCGTTAAAGTTATTTCCGGCGTGAAAATGTCGAATAATAAGGGCGTGAATGTTCCGGGCGTTGTCTTGCCGATTGCTGCGTTGACGAAAAAAGACCGCAAGGATTTGGCGGCTGCACTTGATATGAACGTCGACTGGATTGCCCAAAGTTTTGTGCAGCAACCAAAAGACGTAGCAGAAGCACGTAAGCTTATTCAGGGGCGCGCCGGTTTGATTGCGAAAATTGAAAAGCCAGCCGCACTTGAAACATTTGATGAAATTCTTGATCTGGTTGATGGCATTATGCTTGCCCGTGGTGATCTTGGTGTTGAAATTCCCCCCGAAGATGTTCCTGCAGTTCAAAAGCGCATTATCCGTCAGGTGCGTCAGGCCGGTAAACCAATTATCGTTGCGACACAGATGCTTGAATCAATGATTGAAAACCCTGCGCCGACCAGAGCGGAAGCATCTGATGTGGCGACAGCTGTTTATGATGGTACGGATGCTGTGATGCTATCTGCGGAAACCGCGGCGGGTGATTATCCGCTTGAGGCTGTTTCGATCATGGATCGTATAGCTCAGCGCACAGAAAAGGACGAAACATATCACCGCATTATTGAGGATGATAAATTGCGCGTTCTTGAAAACTCTTCGGATGCTATTACAGCCGCAGCCCATGAAGTGGCCAAAAATGTGAATGCAGCCAGTATTGTGAATTATACATCATCAGGGTCAACGGCGCTTCGTTCAGCACGTCTTAGACCATTTGTGCCGATTTTATGTATGACACAAAATCACGAAGTTGCCCGTAAGCTTGCGCTTTCTTATGGCGTACATCCTGTTCATGTGACTGATGTGAATGATATCGACGAAGCGATTATCAAAGCAAAGGTCATGGTGAAAGATCGCAAGATTGCCAAAACAGGTCAGCGTATTGTTCTAACGGCCGGCGTACCTTTTGGTACTCCGGGCTCTACCAACAGCTTACGTGTATCGTGGGTGGATTAACCCAATCTGGTTTTCTAACTATATTTGAATAACATCGTTGTTGCTGTATATCTTTATCTGCCAGATGGAAGATTTTCTGGTGATGAAGTGTTGGCCAAGAGATAAATGCGTAACTGTTATATTTGAAGGGAACCAATATGATGCATAACGCGTTATGGGGACAGGTTGATGAGTATTTCAATGATTTGATTAGTCCGTCTGATCATGTCCTGGACCATATTTTACAAACGAGCGAGCAAGCCGGATTACCTGCGATTTCAATATCCGAGGCGCAAGGGAAATTTTTATATATGCTTGCCGGTATACAGGGTGCGCGCCGTATATTGGAAATCGGGACATTGGCAGGGTATAGCGCGGTATGGATGGCGCGGGCAATGCCGGAAGACGGACAGCTTGTAACGCTTGAATTTGAACAACTGCACGCCGATGTAGCAATGGACAATTTTAAATATGCAAATCTTACAGATAAAATCGAACTTCGTACCGGAAGTGCGCTTGATACGTTGCCGCAAATTGCCAAGGAAATGAGTGAGAAGAACCAAGAGCCATTTGATATGGTATTCATTGATGCTGATAAGCCTAATTATGTTCATTATTTTGACTGGGCATTAAAGCTGTGCCGTGTTGGAAGTGTTATTATTTCCGATAATGTTGTGCGGCGCGGAGAGGTGATTAATCCGCAGAGCGCAGATGTGAATGTGCCAGGAATTCGGGCATTCAACGAAACTGTGTCTGTTAATCCGTGTGTCACATCGGTTGTATTACAGACCGTAGGTTCCAAAGGCTATGACGGTTTTATGCTCAGCCGTGTGGTTGCTTAGTTCTATAGACCGGGCGGGCGGAGTTTCGTTTAGCCAAAATAAATGAGGCTTATCAAAAGATAAGCCCCATTTTACACCCTCTACCGACCGGTAAAATCTTTGATTTGTTTTAACTCTTAGTTGATCGATGCAACCACTGTGCTTTCCGGTTTGCTGTGAAGCCACCATGCTTGTTGGTTGATCGAGAAAATAGGTTTGTATCTATTCACCATGGAGCCTGCCCATAATGGTTTTTGTGTTTGGTTATCCAGAACCATTGTGCCTTTGTCTGTGTAAACGATAAGCACGGCATGTGGAATGTTCTTTTGCAGGTCTTGTACAATTGCAATCCGTAGTCTTTCTTCCGGTACGCCCAGAGCGCGAAGTGACATATATTTTGCGATTGCATAATCTTCACAGTCCCCGCCGCGCTTGAAAAATTCTACCGGCGTGGCCCAGTAATCGGTCTGGCCCCAGTTGCGACTATCTGTGATGTAACTTGTTTTATTGATGTATGAGTTTACGCGTTCTGCCATTTCATCCAGTGGCATGCCTTGATATCCAGCAATTTCGTTTTTCCAGTTTTGAATAACCGGTTCGTTCGAAGATTGCTGAATGGCAATATCAAGGCGGGCAAACATGCTTGTCCATTTTGTGAATGGCTTGATGTTACGTGAGCGTTTTTCGTTTGTGCCGTATAAGGCAGGATACGTTGAAATACTGGTAAATGCTGTGTTGGCCTGTGATGTCAGGCTTAATTGTGCCGGTACATCTTTCATGTTGCCTGCACGTGCATTTTTTGCTGTAAGGCCAAAGCTTGACAGGCCAATAACAAGTGTTGCCGAAGCCGCCAGACAGCGAATGCTCCATTGCTGGGCAAGTGTGCCGTACAGATCTGTTTTAGACAGCATGTTAAGCTGTAGCAGTACTGTACCAAGTGGTTTGCCTTCTTGTTTTTGTTGTCTTAACGCTAGTTTGAGCTCATCAGGATTGATCAGACCTTTTTGAACCATAAGTTCACCTAGTCTGTTTCTTTTGAAAAGCGTTTTAAACGTCGTAATTACACCCATATTTTTTATTTACCAGTTGTATTCATATTACATTCTTCGTTATTTAATGTTCGTTTTTTATGTGCCCAATCTTTGAATTTATATTCTTGTTTATGTGCACTTTACTGAACCCTATTTATCGTTCATGTATTTTTTTATACCGCTGATAATCCCCAATTTCTTTATTTACTATTGTTACCTAATCGTTTGTCCGTGTAATAATATTTAACTATATAAAGATTGAAGAAATCTAAACAATGCATACATTTTTATGGAATAATCTGTAAGTGTCTGTTTTATAATAGAACTTTGTTTGATTTTTAATGAATTTAGATGTGAATTTTAGGTGCGATTGTGACGGAAAATAGTAATCAGGAATTAATTTCTATCCTTAAAAAGTTTAAAGACCATCATGTGGCGGTCATTGGCGATGTGATGCTTGATCGATTCGTTTACGGGCAAGTGAAAAGGATTTCGCCGGAAAGCCCTGTACCGGTTTTAAATGTCAAGCGTGCTGATTATATGCTGGGTGGTGCGGGAAATGTGTTGTCCAATTTGAACGGGCTTGATGTCAAAGTCTCTTTGTGTGGCGTCATTGGCAATGATACCGAAGGTGATATTGTTCAGGGGCTTATTTCCGAGAAGAATCAGGATCATGAGTGGTTGGTGGTTGAGCAAGACCGTCCGACAACTGTGAAAACCAGATTTTTATCCGGTAATCAGCAATTATTAAGAGTGGATGATGAGCGCACAGAC
This sequence comes from Alphaproteobacteria bacterium, assembly GCA_030432775.1. GTDB lineage: Bacteria > Pseudomonadota > Alphaproteobacteria > Micavibrionales > Micavibrionaceae > JASMHE01. The sequence continues at coordinate 1,147 of JAUILO010000082.1, read as the reverse complement.
CATGTGAATCCTGCGATTGCGCAGAACATACTGGATAATTTTATCGCGCTTTCAACACAGGTTCAGGCTGTGATTTTATCTGATTACGGTAAGGGTGTGTTTAATCGGGATATGCTCGCCCAGATTATTAAAGTTGCAAATGATTTGTCTATTCCTGTTTTGGTTGATCCGAAAGGTTCTGATTATACGCGTTATTCAGGGGCAAGCGTTGTGACACCTAACCTGAATGAACTTGAACAAGCTGTCGGGCGTGAGTTTTCCCGTGATGATCTTGGGGTGGTTGGCGCGGCTGAAGAACTTATCGGGAATACATCTATTCATGCTGTTTTGGCGACTAGATCACAAGACGGGATGAGTGTTGTTGAAAGTGATCTTGAAAATGGCGGGTTTAAAGCGCCGGTACATTTTAAAAACCGCGCGCTGGAAGTCTTCGATGTGTCCGGTGCCGGTGATACTGTTATCGCGACGCTGGCCGCCGGACTTGCAACAGGCGCAAGCTTGAAGGATTCGGTTCATATTGCCAATTATGCTGGTGGGGTGGTTGTCGGTAAGGTGGGGACATCGCCAATTCGAATCGCTGAACTGGAGGTTGCATTAAGCGCAGGAGATGGTCATGATACCGCGCGGGGCATATCAAATGGTAATGACAGACCAGGTAGCGTTCCCGAGTGGGATGAAGCCAAAGAGTTTATACAAAAATGGAAACGCCGTGGCTTGCGCGTTGGCTTTACCAATGGCTGTTTTGATATTTTGCATCAGGGGCATACACAGTATTTAGCCGCAGCGCGTGATAATTGTGACCGTTTAATCGTCGGTTTGAACTGTGACAGTTCAGTGAGCCGTTTAAAGGGGGCAGATCGTCCTGTGAACCCGGAGGGGGGCAGAGCGGCTGTGTTGGCGGCTCTTTCATCGGTGGATATGGTTGTTTTATTTGGTGACGGCGAAGAAGAAAACGATATGCCGATCGAGCTTATTCGTATGTTGCAGCCTGATGTGATATTCAAGGGCGGTGATTATAAGGAAGAAGATTTGCCTGAGGCGGCTGTTGTAAGGTCTTATGGCGGTGATGTGATGCTGATGAGCTTTGTTGATGGCGTTAGCACGACCCAGACCATCGAGAAAATTAAACAAAAATCAGCATAGTTTG
>JAUILO010000081.1 GCA_030432775.1 Alphaproteobacteria bacterium | reverse complement strand
GGACGCCTTGCCATACGTGCAGATAGCGGCATTGAGCCTATAGATGCCTATCAAGAGTTTTTATCCGTCATCAGGGCCGATGATGCGGTATCAATTACAAACAACCAATACAGCGATATTCTGGACGATATTGCCGCTCATGCCAAAGCTGAAAATAATTTCGTACCGGAATCAGACACAGCCACCTATCAAAATTATTTCTCAACACCTGACTGGCGTTATCATAACAGACGTACATCCAAAGAATTTATCGCTGCTGAAAAGAAATTACGCGGCTTGCCGACATTGGGCAAAAAAACCCCAGAATAAAAAACACACTGGTTTAACGGCTGCTTTTCACAGACATATCACGTGGCAATGACCGAATATAATCTTCGATCGTCATATCACCCACCCATAAATTCCTTACATAGGCTTTATGGTTTTTCTGAATGCTAATCTCGACATAGGCCTGTGTTGAATCATCCCATACTGCTTTTTCAATATCACGGGCAAATTCTTCAGATATGTAATAGGAATTTGAAAATTGTTTTTTGCTCAATGTAAAATTGCCATTATAGCCCGACCAGCCCTTCAGCATAGTCTCACAATGTTTAACCGCCGGATCTGTACAGCTATAAGACTTGGCACGGGGATTTGTATTGCCGTTGCCCTCTTCAGACGGCAATACACAAACACAGCACGGCGCATTATCAAACGGACATTGACTGCCTGAATCTGCCCAGTTCCAGTCATACTGATAACGTAGATACTGTCCTTGTAAAATATCTCGCGGATCATAACCGTCGATTTTAATTTTCCAATGCGCACCTGTCTCACGTAGCATCACGTTCTGCGCCACTAAACCGCCCAAAACAATAAACGGCAATATGAGCGTCATTATACCAACAAGAAACAAACGAGACGATTTTTGTGACTGGCTCATGATTTATGACCTCCCATATCGCCGGTAATAAGACCCGCGACCTTCTTCGCAGCAACTATCAGTGTGAGCATAAACACACCCCCGAATATCAAACCAAGACCTGTAGACATCAAACTACCAAAAGCCTCGATATAGATTAAGAACACGCGTAATGCCAGCACGGCAATTGCCAAAGACACAATACGGGTTGACCCAAGACGGTGCCCAAACCACCCCATATACAGCCAGTAAACAATAAAGCTGAACATCGCCAGCAATGACGCTTTTCCGGTCGGCAATAATATCGGTGCGGAAATGAACGCAATACATACAAACACATGCGTTAATCCGGCCTGCAGATCCTTTGATCCGGTGTAAAACTTATGACGCGCAGCATGTAATGCCGTACATACCATCGCCGAAGCAAACACACCAAACAAAACCAGATATCCCGAAGAATAGCTCACACCAATCTGGCCAATTTTATGCGGATCGCCGCCCGCACTCTTAATCATCTTAGGAAGCTCTTTCGCCCAATCGGCATACCACATCTGCGCCGCAGCTGTTGCCACAAGGGTCAAAAGCACGACACCAGCATGAACAAACATAGAAGCAAAATCCGGTTTATGATCTTTGAAATAAGAAAACTGCCCAGCTGAAATCATACCCAGCGGTACGAACAAGGCAACAACATAAGCAAAAGAAAAACCCCAGAAATCATCAAACTGGCGCATGTATTCTTCCATACCCAAAGCTATCGTTCCCAAAAATGCTAACATCCAAGGAACATAGGTGATACGGGTCTTACCGAAGAAGAATATGGCCGGCGATGATATCAACATCCAGAGAAAACAAGCATTAGCAAGATTGCCTTCAATCTGGAACACTTGCCCAATCAACGCAATCATTGTTAAATTCAATGCAAAGAATATGAATAACGCCGCTTCATGAGCAAAAACTTTGTTTCCTAATTTATGGAACCGCACCACACTAAAGGCGGCGGCTGCGTTCATAGCAAAATGAACAGCAATTTTAACTGTACCCGGAATATAAGACCAATTTGCTGCAATAATAGACAACACACCGACCATGATCGCAAACAAACTTACCGCAACCAAACCACGACCAAAGCGGCCTTGCTGCTTGCTCGTTTCATAATCCAGAATAGATTGATATTGCGTATCACTGATAAGATCGGCGTCATGCCAGCGCTTTAGACGATTTTTAATTCCAAACATATTAATTTCCCCACAAACTTACGGGCAATTATGCAGGAACAACACAAACTGCACAATAGCCAAACAACATGGCTATTGCTGTGCTATTTAAAATCCAGAGGGCACACCGTTAGGCCGCCCGTAATGAAGGACGCGCCGCTTTAATCTGATTGGCCTCAGTTTTGGTAACTTTGGTAAACTCATAATCAAGAACAGGCACTTCCACACCATCAGGTGCTTTTTTCGATGTCACTGAATCGTTAAAAGTAACTTTAATCAAACCACCCTTACCCAAACTACCATCCAGAATTTCATCGGCAATCGCATCACCAACGGTTCTTTCAAGCAAGCGTTTCAACGGACGCGCGCCGTTTTTCTCATCATAACCTTTTTCGGCAAGATATTTCACTGTTGGTGAATCTAGATCCAGATCAATAACAAATGGCTTGGAATTGGCTTGCTCAAGATTTTGTTCCATCTTGACGATCTCGCGCATCACAATCTTCGGCATTGTTTCCGGTTTAATCGTGTTGAACGGCACAATATCATCGACACGATTCAAAAACTCTCCAAGGAAATTACGTTTAAGCTCTTCCATTCCGGCCCATTCTTCATTTTCCTGCGCCTTCGTCGCTTCTGTCGCAAAACCAATCGCGTTTTTTTTCACTGCATTGGCGCCAACATTACTTGTCATGATTAAAGTGACATTGGAAAAATCAATAACATTACCCTCGCCATCGGTCAGGTGTCCTTCTTCCATGATTTGCAGCAACACATTCAAAACATCCGGATGCGCTTTTTCAACTTCATCAAGCAAAAGCACGCAATATGGGTTTTCACGAACTTTTTCTGTCAACTGACCGCCTGTACCATACCCAACATAACCGGGAGGCGAACCAATCAAACGCGAAACGTTAAATTTCTCCATATATTCGGACATATCAAATTGCACGAGTGGTACATTACCAAGATGCGTAGCAAGCTGTTTGGCAAGTTCTGTTTTACCGTTACCAGATGGACCGGTGAAAAAGAAACTTCCGATTGTCTTGCCTTGCGGGCGGACCCCCGCGCGTGATCGCTTCAGCGAGCGCACCAATACATCAATGGCCTGCTCCTGATCAAAAATAACTTCATTCAAATCAGCACCCAGAGTTTTCAAACGCTTACCGGCATCATGTGACAAATGTTCATACGGCACTTTTGTGATATCGGCTGTGGCTTGACGAACATGTTTCACATTGATCTTGGTATATCCATCCATCAATGCCTTCGATCCACATTCATCCATCAAATCAATCGCACTATCCGGAAGTTTTCTATATCTCATAAAACGCGAAGCTAGTTGCACCATTTCTTTGAGTGATGCATCGCTATATTCAACGCCATGATAGCTTTCAAAGCTTGGCTGGCGACCACGTAAAATATCAAGCGTCTCATCCAATGATGGCTCTTCCAGTATGACCGCCTGAAATCTACGGTCCAGCGCCCCGTCTTTACGGATGTAACGCTTATATTCATCCTTTGTTGTCGCGCTCACCATACGCAATTCGCCGCGAGCCAGTTTTGGCTTAATGATATTTGATGCATCAAGGCTGCCTGATACTTTACCCGCGCCAACCAATGTATGAACTTCATCAACACCGAGCAGAAAAGGTCCGTATGTTTGCTCATACCAATCAATATCTTCCATTAAATCCTGCATACGTTTTTCGAAATCACCCCGATTGCCAGTTCCGGCAACAAGCGCGTTCATATCAAGCATAAACAAACGCGAATCCTGCATTCTTTCAGGTACGCGTCTCGCTGCAATACGCTGCGCCAGGCCTTCAATCGCCGCCGTCTTACCAACACCCGGCTCCCCCAGAAAGGTGGGGTTATTCTTGGTTTTACGGCCTAAAATCTGCACGGCACGCTCAATTTCTTCATCACGTCCAATAATATTATCAAGGCCGCCTTGTTTGGCTATACTTGTCAAATCCGTACAACACATATTAATAGTCGCGCCCATGATACGATCGCCGACTTTTTCAGTCTTCACGAGTGCGGCTTTAATTTTCTTTGGTTTCTCAGTCGAGTTATCGCCTTCATATACTACAAGTGCAGTACCCGGATCATCTGCGTTACCGTTCAGATCAGCCATACTCTGTTCCTCTTCATCGTCTTCTTCAGTCTCGTCAAAATCTTTGTCTAAAAGTTCTGTATCAACATAACCACTATTTATAAAATCATCCTCATCCAGCCCATCAATACTACGTCTTGGCTCAAGTGTCTGAGAATCCAGCCCTGCGTAATAGGCAATCGTATCGCGCGTAATACCAAAATCCTGCAACAACTCGACAGCCAAACTATCAAGCATTATGGCAGTATCATTCAGGCGGTAGAAGCTAACAAGCACATCAACACCTCTGGCTAAATAACCTTGATTTTCAAAACGCTCGAATCTGCTGATAACATCATCCATAATAGCCATGACTGAAGCATGCAGCACAACGCCCGAGTCATGTTCTCGCTCGTGATCAAGCTCATCCATAAATTCATCATCAGCAGATGTAAATTTGCGTGTAGAAATATCATCTTCAAGTATTTTGATTATTGAAGGCAAAGAAACACCCTCATGAACAAGAACGCTGCGTACACTTTCGCTTTTCTGAACAAGCGCTAATAAAAGATGTTCAGGCCGTACAAAACCATCATAATTTTCATCATCAAGGGCTATCGATCGAGCCTCTCGCAAAATATTCCGTAAATCTGGGTCAATACGAGACCACTGCTCGTTCGAAATCTGCTCTGTCATTCCCTGTCCTTCGACGCATTTTTATTATTTTTACTTGGTCGTTATTATTTTTTCGACCAGCCTGTTCATATCTTTCATAGCTTGTTTTTCATAAAAAACACAAGAAAAAATATAAATTTAAGACATAATGCGTATCAACGGATTATTACAAACATATGGAATATTACGCAATAGACAGTTGCGTATTTCACGTTATTTACACGTAAAATAACCATTTTGGAGAAATGATGCTTTAAATTGGGATTTAAACTGACCTTAAAATTTAGCTCAAATCCAGACGCACAAATGAACAAAAATCAGAGGTCAGATTTTAAATACGGCACATAAATCAATGAATGAAACAGAACAAAGAACAAAACAACTATGTTATACACATCGAGCTTTACACAAAAGAGTGCTGCTAAGCCATCTCTTCACCAGTCGGATCTTTCGGCGCTCTCAAAAGCGTCTCGCCTTTACCGGCTTTATATACGAAATGCAGATCGCCGTTTTTATCAAGATCAATAAACACTGTGCCGCCTTCTTTGAGGTCACCGAATAACAGCTGCTCGGCCAAAGGCTGTTTGATCTTTTCTTGTATCACGCGCCCCAATGGCCTTGCGCCCATCGCCGGATCATAACCGATTTTAGCCAGATATTCCTTCGCAGGTTCTGTGATATCAATTTCGACATAACGCTCGGCGAGTTGCGCCTCTAGCTGAATAACAAATTTATCGACAACCTTAATAACCGTATCTTGCGTAAGTGCCTTAAACGGCACAATCGCATCCAGACGGTTGCGAAACTCCGGTGTAAACATGCGCTGAATTTCTTCTTGATCATCATCCATACGAGCTTCGCGCTCAAACCCCATAGGAGCTTTGGCCAGCGCCTGCGCACCGGCATTGGTTGTCATAACCAAAATTACATTCCGAAAATCAACTGTCTTACCGTTATTATCAGTCAGCTTGCCGTAATCCATAACCTGCAACAATATGTTGAATATATCCGGATGAGCTTTTTCGATTTCATCAAGAAGCAATACACAATGCGGATTTTGATCTACAGCATCGGTTAACAAACCGCCCTGTTCAAAACCGACATAACCTGGAGGAGTACCGATCAAACGTGAAACAGCGTGACGTTCCATATATTCAGACATATCAAAACGCTGCAGCTCAATACCCAGTGTTTTAGAAAGCTGTCGGGCTACCTCTGTTTTACCAACACCGGTCGGACCGCTAAACAAGTAACACCCAATTGGCTTGTCCGGTTCGCGCAATCCGGCTCGTGCCATTTTGATAGAATTTGACAATATCTCAATCGCTTTATCCTGATCAAAGACCATTGTGCGCAAATCGCGCTCCAGTGTTTTCAGGGCTTCGCGGTCATCCTGATTAACAGTTTTAGCAGGTATACGCGCAATTGCCGCGACCACACCTTCAATATCGACGACATCAATAACCTTCTTACGCTGATCTTCGGGCACTAACATCTGTGCTGCGCCCACCTCATCAATGATATCAATCGCCTTATCCGGCAATTTACGATCGCCCATATAACGGTCGGATAGCTCGACAGCAGAACGCAGCGCTTCCACCGTATACTCGACCTTGTGGTGTTCTTCGTAATATGGCTTCAGACCTTTCAAAATCTCAATCGCATCTTCAACACTTGGCTCCTTAATATCTATTTTCTGGAACCTGCGCACAAGCGCACGGTCTTTTTCGAAGTAGTTACGATATTCCTTATATGTCGTAGACCCGATACAGCGTATAGCGCCACTTGATAAAGACGGCTTCAATAGATTTGAAGCATCCATCGCGCCGCCTGATGTGGCGCCCGCGCCAATCACTGTATGAATTTCATCAATAAACAATACCGCATCATCCGTCTTCTCAATTTCCGATACGACAGATTTCATGCGTTCTTCAAAATCACCGCGATATCGTGTACCAGCCAAAAGCGATCCCATATCAAGAGAATAAATCACTGCGTTATGCAGAACTTCCGGCACTTCTTTTTCAACAATACGCTTGGCAAGTCCTTCTGCGATGGCTGTTTTACCAACCCCTGGATCACCGACATAAAGTGGGTTATTTTTTGACCGGCGACATAGGATCTGGATTGTGCGTTCCACTTCTTTTTCGCGGCCGATTAACGGATCAATCTTGCCTTCTTTAGCCTTCTGGTTCAGGTCAATACAATACGCATCCAGCGCATCACGTCCTGTTTTTATTTTCTTATCATCACCATCCTCGTCAACACCATCAACGGATTTGGCCTCGCTTTGCCCCGGAACTTTGGCTATACCATGAGAAATGTAATTCACCGCATCAAAGCGGGTCATATCCTGTTCTTGCAAGAAATAAACAGCATGGCTTTCGCGCTCGGAAAATAGCGCAACCAAAACATTAGCCCCGGTTACCTCTTCACGGCCAGATGATTGAACATGAATAGCCGCGCGCTGTAATACGCGCTGAAACGCTGTTGTTGGCGTTGCTTCATCAACATCTTTATTGATGAGATACCCCAATTCGGCTTCTAGGTAATGTTCGAGTTGTTCTTTTAGATCCTGCAACGAAATACCACATGAACGAAGCACAGCCATGGCATCCTGATCTGCTGTCAAAGATAACAGCAAATGTTCTAAAGTTGCATATTCATGACTACGCTCATTCGCGATGGTCAAGGCTCTGTGTAAGGTTTGCTCCAGATTTTTAGATAACATGCGATAGATCCCGTTTTATAATACCGATTGGCTTGCCCTTATTTTGAATCAAACAGGTAACACTGGTTTGAATAATCCAGCCCTACTTTCCATTTTACACTATTCTCAACCACTGGACGACTTATATTTACGAGATTAAAGATTTCGCATGTCAGCCCAATATAACTCATACAACAACATATCACTTTAAACATACTCATAAACAATACTTACAGCCGAACACAGCCATAACATTGTCAAATTAAATACATAACATCATTAGCAAAACACTTTGATTCTGGCGCTTCACCACCACTAAACCAAAGTATATCTACCAAGTATAAATTAAATATAGGCTAAATTTTATTAACGGCGAGGAATTGCAGGCAATAAACTTGCCGGATCAGCGCTGTGGTCCATAATTTCTTTCACACAGCTTTGATCAACAACAGTCTGCCCTCTGGCCTTACCGCGCATTGATCCGTCAATATCACTTGTTGCTTCATCATATACACGAACAAGACAGCGTGTTTGCGCTTTTTCCCATATAGCGAGCGCTTTATTTTGTTCGCAATGACGTTCCAGCGCCTCAATACGATTTTCCTGCGTATGCTGGTCCATAGCACGGCCACCAGCTGATAAACCAACACCAATAACACCGAAAGTTGCCTTGGTTGTCCCGACGAGCGTATTGCCAATAAATTCAAATGCATTCTTACTACGCGGCCCTTTATACGCCTTGGACACAGTCTTACGCAGATCTTCCATCGTATCTTCACCATTACTGTTATTACGCGCCTGCGCCCGCACCTCTGAGCTTAACATGCGGCATGCGCCTTCTACACCTGCAACCGGCTTACCTGTACCATTATAGCTAACAATGCCGTTCTCACTCATATGCGTTAATGATTTCAAATCATCAATATCTGTTGTTGGCACGTCGGGAACGCCCGTTGTCGCGCACCCCTGTAAAAAAGTCGTCCCCAAAAGGAGAGTCACCAGATGACGTTTCGCTGCTTTACTGAAATTTGATCTTACTTGCACACTCATCATTACACCGTGTTTTACACCCTTCTATTATGCGACCTTTATGGCCACTTCATTGACTGTATAAATCTTAATGGCTTTAAAACCATTATATATACCAATCACTATTCTCGGTTACTGATCTTAGTTATTTTTATCCGTTATTCGTCACTAGTCATCTGTCACTGAGAATGGCAATAATTTACATAACACTGAAAATAATGTCAAGCAAATTGCACCGATTTAAACAGATTAAAATTGTTAAAACATTAAGGATACTAACGATTCTAGGCCGGATCACTCTTTCCTGATCCTGCCTCTGGTTACAAATTACTCTTTTTCCAAAGTACATTGCAGCGGCTGCTCATTCACCCGTGCAAAATCCATAACCTGCTGCACTTTACTTTCAGCAACCTCATAGGTAAAAATACCGCATATGCCAACGCCGCGCCTGTGAACATGAAGCATGATGTCTGTTGCTTCCTGCTTATTCTTATTAAAAAAGCGCTCCAGAACATGAACAACAAATTCCATAGGCGTATAATCATCATTCAAAAGCAATACTTTGTACATTGATGGCTTCTTTGTCTTGGGTCGGGTCTTGAGCAAAATTCCGGTTTGCGTACCATCGCTATCGCCGCCATCAGGGCTAGATTCACCATCATCCCCGTCATCTGCTCTTTCGAGCAGCAGGTCATACAGAAAATCATAATTGTCTTCTAAAAATTTACTCATATTCCAAAAGCCAGGTTACTATAGCCGAGCCCCATTCAAATTAACGCTCTACGCTATTTATTCAATACTATATTAATTTTGGCATTGGTGGCGGAAAAATCCAATAAATAATCAATATTCCTGTGTGTTTTACGCACATCACAGCTACGCAGGCACAGAGAGCCACAGAAGCCTATATAATGGTCGCTACCAATAAATATCCTGAAAGAAAACCTGCTCATAAATACCAAGACATAAATACAACGCATATGCCAGACAACAAAAAACCCCGGCTCTACTGCACTAGAACCGGGGTCGGTTGTCATGTTGGGTAAAACCCAACAAATCGTATCACGTGCCTAAAAATTAAGCAGCAAGTGAGCTTGTAGCCGCTTTGATCGACTTAGTTAGCTGATCATTGATTGGCTCAAACGCGTCTGTAGCTACTTTCACGCTGATTTCTGAAAGTTTAGTCGCACTTGAAACGAAATCATCGAAGCTTTCTTGTGCAAGTTTGTTTTGTGTTTCTGTGAACTCAGTCAAAGTTTTGCAACCTAGAAGAGCTTGAACAGCGTTCTGGCTTTTCTCAGCTGATTTCTGAGCGATAGAAACGTAAGCTTTGAAGAAGTCTTCAGCGCCTTTGAAAACAACTGTGCTTGATTTAGTCACAGCATCAATGCTTTCTTGGCTAGCGTTAGCAGCTTCTTTAGCTAGTTTGTCAAATTGTGTTTTACCTTGTGTCATAATATTCTCCATTTTAGTAAATGTTTGTTGAGATTTCTTTACTGAAGCAGCTGGCTTAGAAGAAACTTTCTTCTTAGCAGTCGCTTTCTTCAGCTTAGGTTTAGATGTACTCTTACTCTTAACCGCTGTCTTTTTTGCAACGGCTTTTTTAGCTGCTTTCTTTGCAGCAGGTTTTTTAACCGTTTTTAATTTCGTTGGCTTTGCTTCTACTGATTTAGGCGCTTCAACGACCGGAGCAGATTCGGCAGGCTTAACAACGCTAAGCTCTACTTTCTCTTCCTTCGGTGCTTGTACAACCTGGCTAGCCTTAGGCTTATCCATGTAATAATCTCCTCGAAAAAGTTAAAATCAATACGCTAAACAACTATAGGTGACTTATAACGCACCGCAACAATGTTGACCAGAAAAATCTCAATAATTTTTTTAAGTCTTCCACTGTTGCTTTAAATTCTTAAAATAATATGTTTTTGCATTGCAACATAACAACCTTAACCCTTATTCAGCAACCCGTCAAGCTTTTTGTTGCACCTGCGAACAAAACTGTTTTTACACGCATATTAATCTGTGAGATGTCTTGGCGCGGATATAGACTCGATTTACGATATCTAGTATAGTTAAATTTGTATATCGATTTACGTTCACAAGCACGATTCGCGAACATATCAGCTAAGCGCTACCGAATGTACCAAACCTGAAACTGGATGCTACCTATGACAAGCAGGACCATAGAGTTATCAAAAACTCTCGCTATATTGTGGATTCTATCCCTTTCGCTGTTCCTGACAGTTACAACCACCAAGCACGCAAACGCTGCGGCAAATCCGAAATACGCATCACTCGTTATGGATGCCGATACAGGCCTTATTCTGTATCAAAGCCATGCCGATAAACAATTGCACCCTGCCTCGCTTACAAAAATGATGACATTGCTTCTTACATTCGAAGCCATCAAACAAGGCAAACTAAACACACATGATAAAGTATATATTTCAAACCACGCCGCAAGTCAGGTTCCCAGCAAGCTGGACTTACCGGTCGGCTCATACATTCGCGTGGAAGACG
>JAUILO010000080.1 GCA_030432775.1 Alphaproteobacteria bacterium | reverse complement strand
CCTAGATTTTTTAAAGTGCAAGATGACAAATAAAGAGCAAGTTGATGTAAAGCTTTTTGTTGGTCTGGGAAATCCGGGTGATAAATATCAATATAACAGACATAATATCGGCTTTATGATGATTGATCGTATTGCCAGTGATTATAACTTTTCTTCATACCGATCCAAATTTGATGCCGAATTTGTTGAAGGCCGTGTGGGTGATCAAAAAATAGTATTGTTAAAACCACAAACCTATATGAATAATTCGGGTGTATCGGTACAAAAGGCAGCCAAGTTTTTTAAAGTGCAGCCGGAAAACGTTATTGTTTTTCATGACGAGCTTGATTTAGAAGCGTTTAAAATGCGCGCCAAGCTTGGAGGGGGGCTTGCCGGTCATAATGGTTTAAAGTCTATTAAACAGCATTTAAAGACGCCGGATTTCTGGCGCGTTAGAATGGGGATTGGCCATCCGGGTGATAAAAACCGTGTGCATGGCTATGTTCTTAGTGATTTTGCCAAGGCAGAACAAGATAAGCTGGATCAGTTTATAGATGCTTGCGCAAAGCAGATTGATTTATTGGCTCAGGGTGATACAGAGCTATATATGACGAAAGTTTCCCAGCATAGTTAATAGGTATGCTATTGAGATGTGCTGAATATACCGAAGAAAGAGGACGAAGATGGGCTTTAATTGTGGAATTGTTGGACTACCCAATGTTGGAAAATCTACATTGTTTAATGCGCTGACTGCAACGGCTGCCGCACAGGCAGAGAACTTCCCGTTTTGTACGATCGAACCAAATGTTGGCCGTGTATCTGTTCCGGAAACACGTCTTGGTCTGCTCGCCGAGATTGCCGGTTCTGCTAAAATTGTTCCGGCACAGCTTGAGTTTGTTGATATTGCCGGTCTTGTGAAGGGCGCATCCAAAGGTGAGGGGCTTGGTAACCAGTTTCTGGCCAATATCCGCGAAACGCACGCCATTATTCATGTTCTAAGATGTTTTGAAGATTCCGATATTACCCATGTTGATGGCTCGGTTGATCCGGTGCGCGATGCTGATACGGTTGAAACAGAGCTATTGCTTTCTGATCTTGAATCTATTGAAAGACAGATCAAATCGATTGAACGTAAAACAAAATCCGGTGATAAGGACGCACAGGCTCAGCATGATATGATGGTGCGTGTTTTGGCCGTGTTATCCGAAGGTCATCCAGCCCGTTTGACTGAACGCAGCGCTGATGAAGAGGGGGTGTTTAAGGGATTGCAGCTTTTGACATCCAAGCCGATCCTTTATGTGTGTAACGTCACTGAAGATGAAGCGGCGACAGGCAATGAATTTACCAAACAGGTCGAAGCAATGGCCAAAGAGAAAAATTCAGGCAGTGTTATAATTTCTGCACGTATTGAATCTGAAATCGCGCAGCTTGATAGCGCCGAAGATAAAGCCGAGTTTCTTGATACGATTGGTTTGGAAGAGCCGGGATTGAACAAAATTATCCGCGCCGGATATGAACTTCTTGGTTTGCAGACATTTTTCACAATTGGCCCGAAAGAGGCCCGTGCCTGGACAATTAAGAAAAACTCGAAAGCACCACAAGCCGCAGGCTGTATCCATACAGATTTTGAAAAAGGTTTTATTCGCGCCGAAGTTATCGGTTTTGAGGATTATATAGCGGCAAAAGGCGAACAAGGTGCAAAAGAAACCGGTAAGATGCGTCAAGAGGGTAAAGAATATCTCGTTAATGACGGCGATGTTATTCTGTTCCGCTTTAACGTCTAAGCGCTTCTAGTTTCTCGCTCGTGTTAAAATGAAGGCAATCCGTCAAGTCAATTTAGATCAGACAGATATGAAGCAGTTCGCTGTCTGTCTTGCTGATTGCGTAATTTTAACTCATGACGGTAAAATTCTTATGCAGCGCAGGCCAGAGAATTGGGGATCTCATCCGGGGGTTGTTAATATTTTCGGCGGGCATGTTGAGGAGGGTGAAAGCGTGGTCGCAGGGCTTCTTCGTGAGTTAAACGAGGAGCTTGGTGCCGTTGTTCAGCCAGATGATTTAATTTTTATCGGCGCGGTGAGTGAAGATATCACAAATCATACAGAAATCGTTCATGTCTATTTCTGGCATGATAAAGATCAGAGCATTACTGGCTGTTATGAGGCCGAGGCCATCACGTTTGAGGATGTCGCACTCGCTTTGGCGCATCCGAAAATTATGGATTATGCGGCGTGGGCGTTAATGGAGTGTCGTAGAAGTGGATTGATTCCTTGATGACGGAGTAGAGCAGATGGCTGTGTTCTTACGCGAGGCCTAGTCCAGTGTTTTTGTAAGCCTGACCATCACTTTGAACAGATATTTCGGCGTCTTGCTCTCTTTTTAATGTTTCAAGAGAAACTCCTTCCGCGGCCAGAGCAGATGGCCATTCATTACTGGCAAGGGCGATATTTGATGTAATGCCATCACTTGGCAGTGGCTCGAATGGATCAGGCCCCGCATACATAGTCGGGCCATTATATTCGACCGGCTCATATTCTTGCGCAGGTTCTTCGATAATGTCGTCTACGGGTTCTTCCAGAGTATCTTCTTCAGGAACAATTTCTTCCTCTAGTGTTTCTTCTTCCAATACTTCTGCCGGATTAATCTCTTCTTCTAAAACTTCTTCCTCTAAGACCTCTTCTTGGACCTCTGGTTCAAAATCATCCCTGCGATCTCTTGGATCATAAGGCTCTTCGTAGCGCGGATCGTCGTAATCTCTTTGCGGGAATCCCGTAGGGTAGCGACCACGAACGATTTGTCTTTCCATTTGAAGGTATTCCGCATCTTGCAAAAAGTCTTCGTGGAATTGACGGGCTTCAAGTTCGGCGAGTTGTTTGTCTGTAAGCTCTCCGGTTTCAGGCTCATTCGTGTCAGGTCCTAATGTGACGTCTTCATCCTCTTCAAGAGTCTCATCAAGTTCGGTTTCTTCTTCTGGCTCTTCTATAGGCTCTTCGATCAGTGCGGGATCAACTTCAATTTTATCCGCCATTACAAAGCCTGTGCGGGCTGTATATTCTTCGCGTGCTTGTGCTTCCTCGGCAGGATTACGGACGTAATCTTCAATTGGTGTTACGGGCGCACCGTTACGAAGTGGTTCCATTTCCTCGCGAGCCAGACGGATAACGCGTGTGCGGTCAAGACCACTATAGGCGACACCGCCTTTATTATCCGCGCCTGCTGTGATGTCTTTTGAGGCAAGATCCAGAACAGTGACGCGTTCACTTGGGGCGTTGCCACGGTAGTTCAACTCCGCCATGGTTTCGCGTTGCTCATCGGTTAGCGGGCCTTGTTCAACGTTAAAGGCATAATTTCTGATATATGTTTCCATCATCTCTGTTGATGATGGTGCAGAGCCAACAACATCATGGCGCTCGTCCATATGTGTTTGTAAATCTTGCATGCTGCGCAATGTGGCGTCTTGTTCTGAAAGCCCTTCAGCTCTGTGTAATGTGATTTGCTGGTTCAGATATTGAACATCTGAATCCAGATCCTCCAGATCGCGTCCTTCAAATTCGCGGTTGGCAATTACGGCGGCTGTTGCTGTTTCTCTGTCAATCGGGATTGATTCATAGGTGTAGACCATTTGCTTAAGCTCTTGGGCTTGCTCGTCGGTCATTTCCACACCGTTTTCTTCCAGGTAATATAGATATGCTTCCGCAATTACCTCTGGTGGCGGGTTTTGGGCTAGTGGTTGTGCCGGAACGATTGGCTCACTCGCATTAGGGTCCGCAGCATTCGCATTGGGGGCATCTTGGCCTTCAGATGGTTCGCCAAGGCCGAATATTTCCATTAGCTGTTTGATAAACTGACCGATTTCTGTGTCGGATATAGCGTCGTAATCGCCATTAAAGGCGCTTTTGATATCATTGAAAATCAATCCGATTTGCAATGTCATTGTGTCTGTTACGGTTGCATCGGCGCCTTGTGCGGCTATTTCCGCCATTCTCTGTAGAGCTGCGGGATCCTGAGATTTATCTGCAATCTGGTTGATTAATGTATCCAGATCAGCCGGATCTGTTTCCAGTTCGTTATCAGCAATAAATTTATTGATTAGGGCGGTTGTTGGTTCGTCAATCTGGCCGCTTAGCGTATCGCCGACGTCATAACCGATCAGGCGCAGACCAGCTTGCAGCATCATGATCTGGCGTGTCTGTTCGAAAGTTTGTCCTGGAATTTCTGGAATGTTTGATTCTGGCTGTGCTTCTAATTCTTCTTTAGTAAGTTCTTCGGGGTCTTCAATTGTTTCGGGATCTACAACAGTTTCTTCGGCTTCTACAACCGGTACTTCGTCTTCTGTTGTTTCAATTTCCTCGTCAGCCATTTACACACTCTATTAACATTATTGGCTATCACAATTACCGGCCACGTTTTCAGCTCTATTTTCGTTGCGTAAATAGATTTTAGGAGAAAACTCTTAACAAAATATGAAAATTGGCAGTAATCGCTACGAATACTGCCAATTTTACAAAGATATTTATAATATTGAGGTTTTAGAGCTGTTTATGATGCCGCTCTTTTTTCGATTGTCGCTTTGTTGCGAACAAGATCACCGTAAAATTCCTGAAAACGCTTTGTGACAGGGCCAACTGCAAATTCTTTATTATCAATTTTGCCGACGGCTGTAATTTCGGCGGCTGTGCCGGTCACGAATACTTCATCAAAGCTGTTTACTTCGTCCGGCATGATTGTCGTGACGTCAACATCAACACCGATTTCCTTGGCAATCTGAATGACTGTCTGGCGTGTTATGCCGTTCAGGAAACATTCAGGCACAGGCGTCTTCAGCGCGCCATCTTTTACGAAGAATATATTTGAACCGGATGATTCAGCAACGCGGCCTTTATAATCATGCATCAAGACATCATCATAGCCGTTACGGTCGGCATTGTGCTTTGCCATTGTACTGATCATGTAAACACCGGCCGCTTTACTTTGTACGGGGACTGTTGTTGGATCAGGGCGTCGCCATTGTGCAGTTTGAAGCGAGATACCTTTATCTTCGCCAGCCTTGGCGAAGAAGTATTTTGGCCACTCCCAACATGCAATGGCGACATGAACACTTGCCATTGTTGCGGAGATAGCCATTTGTTCGCTACCGCGCCATGCGACAGGTCGTACATAACCATTGACGATGTTGTTGGCTTCGATGACCTCCAGTGTCAACTCGTCCAGTTCTTTTGCTGTGTATGGAACAACCATATCCAGCATTTCCGCAGAACGGATCAGGCGCTCTGAGTGTTCAGTTAATTTAAATACTTCGCCATCATAAACGCGTTCGCCTTCAAAGACAGAGCCGCCATAATGCAGGCCGTGAGAGAGAACATGTAGCTTTGCTTCACGCCATGGCTTCATTTCGCCATTCATCCAAATGTATCCATCGCGGTCATCAAAGGGAATTAAGGTCATATTTTTATCCTGATCTTTAAGCTGTTTTTAAAAACTGGTTATTACACTGTTATTCATCTAACCAATGGGTTAGCATTGTATTATGATGTTAATCCAAACATGATTACACAATAAAAATCAACACAAATACTTCAATAATGTGACCTTAATCGTGCATGAAACAATGATCAGACGGGTAGTGACATGAAAAAAGAATTTGCCGCGTGCCATCATATATTAGTCGTCGATGATGATGAAAGAATACGCGATCTTGTGTCGCGTTATTTAATGCAAAATGACTTTGTGCCTCTATCGGCGGCTTCGGCAAACGAAGCTGAAGCGATTATGGGTAAATTTGATGTTGATGCATTGGTTCTTGATATTATGATGCCGGGTATATCCGGGCTGGAGTTTACCAAGAAGCTGCGCCAGACCGAAATTGATCTTCCTATATTATTGCTGACGGCTTTGGGGGAAACCAGTGACCGTATTGCCGGATTTGAAATAGGAGCTGATGAATATTTGCCAAAGCCTTTTGATCCGCAAGAGCTTGTCTTGCGTTTAAAGGCAATGCTACGCCGTAAGCCTGTGCAATTGCCCGAAGAAAAACCGTTTCGTGTTGGTCGGTGGGTTTACATGCCGGATAAGAAGGCTTTGCATGACGGTGATAATGTTATTCAACTTACTACAACGCAGGAGAGCCTGCTGCTGGCTTTAGCGGGGCGCTCGGGTGAGGTTGTTGCCAGAGACGAACTTGCCGAGCTGTGCGGTATTGAAACGGGTGAACGTACAATTGATGTTCAGGTGACGCGTTTGCGTAAGAAGATTGAAGAAGACGGCAAAATGCCCAAATATCTACAAACTGTGCGCGGTAAAGGTTATTTGCTGCATATAGAGGATGTGTAGCGGTTATGGGGTTTAGATTAAAACAGTTATTTCCAAGCAGTTTATTTGGTCGCTCTCTGCTTATTCTAGTGACTCCGGTTCTTTTGATACAGATTATTACGACCTATGTATTTTTTGATCGCCACTGGGATAAAATGACAGAACGCCTTGCCGATGCTGTTGCGGGTGAAATTGCCGTTATGGCGAGCGAGATAGAACAAACGCCAGATGATGTTGATCAGATTAAAAAGATAACAAGTTATGCCATTCAAAACCTGAACTTCATTATATCTTATCAGCCAGGGGAGCATGCCCTAGAGAATAATGAGGACCATGAAAGTTCTATCGTGATTGATATTTTATCGCGTTCTATGGAGCAAAAGGTCAGGCGGCCATTTGTCATTTATATCGACATAGAAGAAAAATGGCTTGAGGTGCGGGTGAAACTAGAGGCCGGCTTGCTAAGTATATCCTTGCCACAAAGGCGTTTGTTTTCCTCGTCGGCATATATCTTTCTTTTATGGATGATTGGTAGTTCGATTGTATTGCTGGCAATTGCGATATTATTTATGCGCAACCAGATACGCCCCATCAGGCGGCTAGCTATGGTGGCTGAGCGATTTGGTAAAGGGCAGGATATTCCCAAAAACTTCAAGGCAGAGGGCGCGCGCGAGGTCAGGCGTGCTGCCAATGCTTTTCTTGATATGCGTGAACGCCTGCAAAGACAGATTGAACAGCGCATGATCATGCTTGCCGGTGTTTCGCATGATTTGCGCACACCTTTAACCCGTATGAAGCTGCAAACTGCGATGCTGGAAAAAAGCCCGGATGTGGAGGCATTAAAGCAAGATATCGAAGATATGGAACGTATGATTGACGCGTATTTGGAGTTTGTCCGCGGGCAGGGGAGCGAACAGCCTGAGAGTTTGAACTTATCGCATATTGTAGACAACGCGATTGCGCGGCATAAACGTACCCAGCAGGATATCGTGGCGGATATAGAGCCGGATATTATGGCTATGGTGAGACCGGTGGCGTTTGATCGGTGTATTCACAATATCTTCAATAACGGGCGCAAATATGCATCTAGAATATGGGTGAGCCTTGAGAGTGTCGATGATTATGCTGTTATTCATATTGACGATAACGGCGAAGGCATTCCCGAAGAACAATATGATGAGGTGTTTAAGCCGTTTTACCGTATTGAAAGCTCTCGCAACCCTGAAACCGGTGGTGTTGGACTGGGACTGCCGATTTCTCTGGATATTATGCTGGCCCATGGTGGCACGATAGATTTATCTAAAAGTCCGCATGGCGGGCTTCGGGTAACGCTTAAGCTGCCTTTATAGGGTGAAAAACACAAAAATTGTAAAAATTTTCGGGAAAAATACAAAAAAGTCTTTTCATTAGCAATTGCTTAACTGTAAGGGTGCAAAGTCAAAGTAGAGGACTTTAAGAAACTAAATCGGGAATGTAAGCAGTCAAAATGCCTAAGGATGTCTTTAAAGACAAAAATACTCTTGATTCTTTTGGGGAAGAAAGCAAAAAGAAAGCGCCATCGCTATTGATGCAGGGCGTTGTCTTTTTTGGCGGGGTGACTATTGCTGTTTTATTCGCATTTGTCTTTAACCTAAAAGTGAGCGGTGTTTTATCTCAGAATTATAGAGATACCGAGATCACTATTCATAAAGAAATTCAGGACGAAATCAGATCATTCGAAGATGCAACCAAGGTTGCGGGCACATTGCTTTCCTATATGGGGCAACGTAGTTTTGAAGATGTACGTAACGAAATACTTTATAGTGTCTCTGATATCAAGAAAATGGACCGTGTATTGTGGATTAGACAATCCTATGGCGGTAGCTGGAAGGCGACCGATATTATCAATATGAATACTGATTCCCAAGGTGCATATCCGGAATGGTCGCAAGATGCGATGCAGAATTTGATTGCCTATCTTGTTTCCTCCAGGTCAAAATACAGCAAGGGCACAGCTATTTTGAGCTATGTTCCGGGTACAAAATATTGGCAGATTAGCGAGGAGCCGATTGTGCGTTCGCGGCCTGTGGCAATTGTGTCATTACTGCCGTCTGACTCAACGGCAAAGGTGAATATGCTAGTCAGCATGACACGCTTTTCGAATGTTATAGATGATCAATGGATTAACGAGCACCCAGATGTAAGCGAAATTGCGATTAGTGATGCCGCGAGCGGAGATGTTATGTTGCAGCTTGGCATGAAAAGTGCGAACGATAACGCGATTGATGATCTGATGCGCGGCAAGGGTTTCATATTCACTAGCGGCGGTTCGGAATGGAAAGTTCATATGAATATCGGGCAATCCAAATGGGCGTCTGTTCTTGTTCAGATACAATTTTTGATTATAGCTCTGGGAGTAGCCTTTTCGTTTGTCATGGCAATGCTGTATAAGTCTGTCGATACAAAGAGTTTAAAGCTCAAGCGGCTTAATAATGCGTATTTGCAGAAGAATTACGAACTTAATATCGAAGTTTCAGAGCGCGAAAGACTGCATAATCTTTTATTTACGGCGGAAAAAGAATTTCGCATGCTGGTGGATTCTGTCAGCGATATTGTTCTGGAAGTCAGCCCACAAGGTGAGGTCATATTTGTAAACCGCGCGTGGGAAAGCATTACGGGCTTTAGTGTTGATGATGTTTTAAAGAAAAGCTTTTTTGATTTTATTCATCAGCAGGATTTGCAGGACCTTCGATCCAATTTTAATCAGGTTTTCCGCGGGCAGAGATTTTCATACCAATCCGCTTTGCGGGTTAGCAAGAAAGACGGATCATTCCGTCAGGTCAGAGTGGCTATCGCAACGGTAAGTAACGAGCAAAAACAATACCCGCGCCTTGTGGTTACAATTACAGATGTCGAGGCACAGCAACGCACGAAACAGGCATTGACCGAGGTGGAAGAGAAATATCGTACTATTATTGAGAATGCGGCCGGTGGTTTTTACCAGATTACTATGCAGGGACAGGTTCTGAGTATGAACCCGGCTTTGATCGAGATTATGGGGTACGATTCAGAAGATCAAATGCGCGAGAAAATGAATGATGCCTTCAGAATGCTTTTCCAAAGCACCAAGGACAAGGCGCGCTTCATGAAAGAGCTGGAGGTGCATAACGCCATCAAGCATTTTGAGAATAAAGTTATTACCAATAAGAGACAGGAAATCTGGATTAATCAGAACGCCCGTTCGGTGAAGGATGATGATGGCAATATTCTTTATATTGAAGGTAGTGTAGAAAACGTGACCGAACGTAAAGAATTCGAACAAAAGCTGAAGCAAGCAAAGATTGAATCTGATCTTGCCAACCGCGCGAAATCAGAATTTCTTGCCAATATGAGCCATGAACTGCGTACGCCGCTGAACTCGATTATCGGTTTTTCCGAAATTATTAAGGATGAGGTATTGGGGCCGCTTCAGAATAAGCAATATTGGGACTATGCCAATGACATTCATAAAAGTGGCCGGAACCTCTTGACCATTATTAACGAGATTTTGGATGTGTCACGTATTGAAACGGGTGAAAGACAGCTGAACGAGATTAACGTGAACCTGAATAAGGTAATTGATTCTTGTTTTGATTTTGCCAAAAACCGTATGGAAGAATCTAGTGAGCTTACTATTACAAACCTTTCACAGGGCAAGTTGCCTAATGTGATTGGTGAGGAGCTTGCGATTAAACAGATCTTTATTAATATTCTATCAAACGCGATTAAGTTTACGCCAAGTGGTGGACGGATTACTTTATCACATGAGTTGAGCCAGACAGGCGAGTTGCGTGTATCGATAACCGATACAGGGATTGGTCTTGATGAACATGAGATTGATAAGGCATTATCACCGTTTGGTCAGGTAGATACAGCACTGAACCGTTCCGGCTCTGGCGCAGGTCTTGGTTTAAATCTTGTGAACTCATTGATTAAACTTCATGGTGGTAAGCTTGAGTTGTTCTCGCAAAAAGGCGTTGGTACAACCGTTACTGTTATGATTCCACCAAACCGTGTTGCGCAGGACAGCAGCAAAGATGATAGTAGCGCTGTTTCAAAACGCGATGTCAGTGACGCGCAAAGCAAAATTTACAAAGAGCAATATCAGCGCTTCTTTAGCGAAACAGATAAAGACGAAGCAGAGGATAGCTCTAATCCAACGATCCAATAAGCTGTGAGGCTTCTTCTTCGTTCATTTGCAGTGCTTGAGATGCAATATCATAAGAAAAACCAGCTCTGGCAAGGCTAGCGAGTTGCTTTTGTCGCGCTTTGGCATGTTCTTCTGTGCTTTGTTCGGGGATGGCAGATTTGGTTGAAAAACATCCAAGGCGCTTTTTGCGCGCATGCCGTACCGCCGAGATTAATTCGATATTGATTTCCTCGCCGAATTCTTCTTCATATTTGTTCAGGTTTTCATTGATGATGTCGCTGGTCAGGCCTTTTTGTTTGAGTTTTGCTTCGATAGAACGGCGTGATTTTCCGCCACGGCGTAGCGATACAACCATGCCATAGGTGTATAATTCATCGTTTAGATAACCGCGCTCTTCAAATTCGCTGACAATCTCGCCAAGCAGCTTGATACATTCTTCCATATCCTGTTCAGTATGGAATTTGCATGATCGGTTTATTTTGCGCATTAAAACGCGTCTGAAATTCTCGGAGCTGGATGTGTATCGCTTTAGGTAATGCAACCCTGCATTCCTCAAATATTTCGAAGAGATCTTTCTGGGTGCAGGTTTTTTCTTGGTTTGGTTTTTTGTGTTCATTGGTGCTCGAATACAATAGAAAACATCTGTGGTCGTGCTTGATGCTTTACAGTATAGATGAATTTAGGTATGGAGCAATGTATGAGCCTTGAAAAAATAAGTTGAAAGAACACATAGATAGTTATGACACAGAATAACACGAATATTAAAGATGGTGAGCAGGTAAACGCTATTTCCGATAAGGGATTGCTGATGTTCTCGCTCGGCAGTTCGGTTGTGCGCGGTCGTCTTGTCCGCAGCAGCGATTTTATTGATGATGTGTTGTCATGGCATAACTACCCTGATGCAGTGAACCGCTATGTCAGGGAAT
>JAUILO010000079.1 GCA_030432775.1 Alphaproteobacteria bacterium | reverse complement strand
CGAGAAACTAAACCTGATAGGTCAATTCGGCGTTGGCTTTTATGCTTGTTTTATGGCCGGCGACCGTGTTGAGGTCACAAGCTGTAAGGCCGGAGCAGATAAAGGCCATATATGGGAATCCGATGGTAAAACTGGCTATACAATTACCGAAATCGAAGCCGAAGATATTGATAACCTGATCAGTGCGCGCGGCACAACCATCACCATATTCATTAATGATGACATGAGCGACTTCCTGATTGATGAAAAACTCAAACAGGTTATCGAAACATATTCAGATCATATCGACTTCCCAATTTATGTAGGCAAACCTGGTGATACTGACGAAGCAGGCGACCCAATCAAGCCAGTCAACAGTGTTTCTGCGATATGGACACGCCCTAAAAGCGAAATTACACCGCTACAATATGAAGAGTTTTACCGTCATATAGGGCACGGACTTGATGAACCGATCATGACCTCACATTGGAAAGCAGAAGGTATGATTGAATATACATCCCTTCTCTACGTTCCAACATTACGTCCTATGGATTTATATGACCCAAAACGCTCTAACGCTGTGCGCCTTTATGTGAAACGTGTTTTCATTACCGATAATTGCGAAGAGTTAATATTCCCGTGGCTACGATTTGTCAGAGGCGTAATCGACAGCGAAGATCTGCCGTTAAACATTAGCCGCGAGATGTTACAAGACAACCCGCTTGTGTCTAAAATTAAAAACGGTGTGGCCAAGCGCGTTTTAAAAGATCTCGCCAATCTTGCCGAAGAAGACAATTCCGCTTTCATGACATTTTGGGGACAATTTGGCCCCGTTGTAAAAGAAGGCCTATACGAGGATGCAGCACATCGTGAAGCCATTTTAAAAATTGCCCGCTTCCATAGCACAAATCACGATGAAGACCTTACATCTCTAGCAGATTACACATCACGCATGAAAGAAAACCAGAAGGACGTCTATTACCTCAGCGGAGAAAACCTTGAAACGCTCAAGAACAGCCCGCAACTCGAAGGCTTTAAAGCCAGAGGTCTGGAGGTTTTGTTCTTTATCGATACAATTGATGATTTCTGGCTTCAATCTATTCTGGATTTCGAAGGACACAAATTTAAATCCGTGACCAAAGGTGACATCGACCTGGCTAATTTCGATACAGATAAGAGCGAAAGCAAAAAAGACGATAAAGATCAGAAGGATAAGAAAAAAACTAAAGGTGAAAAATCAGATAAACTTATCGATGCTTTGAAAGAACATCTGCAAGAGGAAATTGGCGAAGTGCGCTACACAGACCGCCTGACCGATTCTCCTGTTTGCCTCATCGCGGCCGATAGCGAAGTTGATTTACGTATGGAACGCGTCTTGCGCATTCATCAAAAATACGAACCTGGCTCAAAACGCGTATTAGAACTAAACCCCGATCACCCGCTCATCATACGCATGGCGGAAATGATCAAAAAGAAAAGCAGCGCGGAAGACCTAAAAGATGCGGCCTTCCTGCTTCTTGATCAGGCACGTATTATTCAAGGTGAACCCGTACCGGATCCGGCCAGATTTGCAAAAATCATGTCCAAATATCTGGAGCGCGGCATAGCCGCCTAAACCACCTTCAGTCACCTAGAGGTACAGCTGGATATTGTGCCCCTATGGGGCAGACTGCCACACAGATAGAGCTTGACCCACAGATAAACATAGCTATTTTTGTAAAACACTACGTACACACAAAGGATTCAATCATGAAAACAATTACACATGACGAACTGACACAAAAAATGCTGAACGGTGAAGAATTCGTTCTCGTAAACGTATTACCTGCCGATTATTTCGATCAGGCACACATCCCTGGCTCTGCGAGCGCTCCGTTTGATTCAAACGAGTTTATCGCAAGCGTTGAAGAAATCGCAGGCTCAAAAGACACTCAGGTTGTTGTTTATTGCGCAAACCATAGCTGCTCAGCATCCAGCGATGCGGCAAAAGCCCTTGCTGATGGTGGTTTTAGTGATGTTATTGACTTTGCTGGCGGCACACAAGAATGGATGGAAGCTGGAAAACCTCTGCAATCCAGAATGGCCGGCGGTTGTGGCAGTGGATCATGCGGCTGCGCGGCTTAATGTCAAAAAGCCCATAAGCTTAATTAAAGACCAAATTAAAGACCAGAAATGCAAAAGGCTTCGAATACCATCGAAGCCTTTTTATATCGCTTTATATTCGCAGTTTTTTTAAATGCCTACGCGACCTTGCTCACATATTCAGCATAAGATGTCAGCGGACGCGGTCCAACATGAGAAATCACTTCGCTTGCCGCCGCAGTGCCAAGAGCGCCACATTTTTCAAGGCTCAATCCCTTTGTTAGGCCAAACAAGAAGCCAGCTGCGTATTGATCACCAGCACCCGTTGAATCAACCACTTTTTCAACCGGCATAGAATCAATTTGATATGTCTGCCCTTTGGACAAAATAACAGAACCGCGCTTACCGCGTGTTAACGCCACGATATCACATTTATCTTTCACCTTGGCGACGGCTTCTTCAAACGTATCAACACGATACAAAGACTTAATCTCGTCTTCATTGGCAAAAAGAATATCGACATAATTTTCTACAAGTTCTAAAAAATCACCTCTGTGACGATCAACACAGAAAGAGTCAGATAATGTCAAAGCCACTTTTCTACCAGCCTGATGAGCAACATCACCGGCCTTACGGAAGGCTTTCTTGGCTTCTTCTTCATCAAACAAATACCCTTCCAGATAAGTAATACGCGCTTTTGAAACAACAGATTCATCAATATCAATCGGGCCAAGCTCGGAACTGGCACCAAGATATGTGTTCATTGTGCGCTCACCATCAGGCGCGATCAATACAAGACAGCGGCCAGTCGGCGAACCAATCACAAGCGGGGTTGTTGCAAACGTAACGCCCATAGCCTTCATATCATGGCGAAACACATCACCAAGCTGATCTTGCGCAACCTTACCAATATACGCGCCGCTACCGCCAAAAGAAGCAAAGCCGGCCATCGTATTGGCGGCAGAACCACCGGAAGTTTCGGTGCCTGCGCCCATTGCCGCATATAGTTCGACAGCGCGGCATTCATTGATCAAGCTCATACCGCCTTTGATCATGCCGTTATCCATGATTTCCTTATCAATGAATTCATCCGTAGCAGGTGAGAGAACATCTACAAGTGCGTTTCCAATTGCCAGTAGATCGTAACTAGTACTAGCCATATTTTATTCCTTATTCGTTTTTTAAAATTGATGTTTGAAATCTATACGATAACAATCTATGTCTATATGCGAATACAGTATAAGAAAGCGCGTCAATATTACAATGACTAAGGCACAATCAAATACAAAAAATACAGCGGATATCCAACATTCGGTCATCAAAGCTGCGCTTGAGATTAGCGCACAAAATGGCTGGCTCAATGTTCAGCTGAGTGATATTGCCGCCAAAACCGCTATAGATATTAACGATATCTACGACCATTTCTATGACCGCACAGATATACTAGCTACCTATGGGCGCATGCTTGACCGCCGCATTTTAAGAAACGTTCAAGAACCAGACGCTAGCGAAAGCCACAGAGACACACTATTTGACCTATTAATGGATCGTTTTGAAATTCTAAACGAAGACCGCGAAGGTGTTTGCGCCATAATTCGTTCATTCCGCTATGACCCCAAACAGGCCATTATCGGCTTGCCCCATCTTGGCAGATCCATGGGCTGGGTACTGGATGGCGCAGGAATAAATACAAACGGTCTGAAAGGCGCGCTTAAAATTGCAGGCCTTACCGCTATTTACGTAAAAACACTGTACGTCTGGGCAAAAGACGATAGCACCGATATGTCAAAAACAATGGCAGAGCTTGATAAAAACCTGGGTCGTGCAGAGCAATGGAGCAGCAAGCTCGGCTTTTAAAGCCAAAGCGCCGATAACAGCACTCGCCCATATACAAAAAACACCTCACAAATAAAAAGCGGCAAAACGCCGCTTTCATTCAATCTTCGTATAAGACCTTAAATTCTATGATGCCATGGCATATTGATATACGTGATTTTCAACCCATAGCTTTTCAAGAATATCACAAAGGTGATCCACATATTCAATATTATGTTCGGCCGTTGCAGTAAGGCGCAACCTCTCCGTACCGCGTGGCACAGTCGGATAATTGATCGGCTGTACATAGATATCATATTGCTGCATCAAAACATCACAAACAAGCTTACAGCAATTTGGTTCGCCTACGATAAGCGGCACAATATGGCTTTCGCCCTGCATATAAGGCATACCAGCATTTTCAAGGCGCGCTTTAAAATGCGCAACATTACGGCGTTGTTTCTGGCGCTCGATATCAGACACTTTCAAATGTTCGATACTGGCAATTGCCCCTGCCAAAACTGCTGGAGGCAAAGACGTTGTAAAAATAAAGCCGGACGCAAATGAACGCACAGCATCAACAGTTTCTTTTTTACCGGCAATATAACCGCCCATCAAACCATAAGCCTTACCGAATGTCCCTTCGATAATATCAATATCATCCATCAAGCCGCGTTCTTCAGCAACGCCTGCACCGCGTGGCCCGTAAAGACCGACGCCATGCACCTCATCAAGATAGGTCAATGCATTATATTGTTTGGCCAGCGCGATAATTTCGGCAATCGGCGCGATATCGCCTTCCATTGAATACACAGATTCAAAAGCAATAATCTTCGGTGCTTTGGGATCAGCACTCTTCAGGCATTGTTCCAGATGATCCACATCATTATGTTCAAAGACAACCACTTTCTGGCGGCTGCTTTTCATGCCGTGGATCATCGATGCGTGATTTTTCGCATCAGAAAATATAATACAATCAGGCAGCAACTGACCAAGCGCACTCAGCGCGCCTTCATTGGCAACATAACCGGATGAAAAAACCAGACCAGCTTCTTTATTATGAAGATCGGCAAGGCAGGCTTCGAGCTCGACATGTAACCGAGTCGTACCAGAAATATTGCGTGTCCCGCCTGCCCCTGCACCGCTTGCATTTAATGCATCAGTCATCGCAGCCAGAACTTTGGGATGTTGCCCCATCCCCAGATAATCATTACTGCACCAGATCGTCACTTCTTTGGATTGCCCATCAGGCGCATGATACATAGCTTGAGGGAACTTCCCTGCAATTCGCTCTAAAGTCGCAAACGTGCGATAACGGCCTTCAGCCTTCAGGCCCTCTACTTTTTCTGCAAAGAATTGATTGTAATCCATAAGATACCTCTGTTGATTTCGATCCGCCACTTTATCCTATCAGGAGCATTTGTAAAATGGTATAATCAAGAATGTGGCATACGATCGTGTCATATTCATCATGGCTATTCTAGCCAATTTTTCTACCCTTTGAATTGATATTAGTCAAATATACAGAGCTTTCTTATGATCATTGTTTTTGGATCAATTAATACCGACATTACGTTTTCCGTCACGCACCTTCCCGAGGCGGGCGAGACAACACTGAGCCAGTCATACAGAAAATCCAATGGTGGTAAAGGCGCAAATCAGGCGCTGGCGGCCTCTCGCTTATGTGAAAAAGTCGTATTGATAGGCTGCATCGGCGAAGATGCTGGCGGCAATAGCATTTTAACAGGCTTGCGTCGTAGCGGCGTGATTACATCCGGTGTTTCCCGGTCTGAAGAAAAATCAACCGGAGCGGCCGTAATCGCATACGATTCCACTGGCGAAAACCATATTATCGTCTATCCCGGCGCTAATCTGGACGCAAAACAAGATCAGGTTCCTGATGAAATCCTTAAAGAGGGCAATGTGTTACTCATGCAAATGGAAACAATACCCGAGGAAAACTGGGAACTCATTAAACGCGCCAAAGACGCAGGAATGATCACTATTTTAAATCTGGCGCCCGTTGCCCCCGTTCCTGATGAAGCGCTGAATAATCTTGACTACCTGATTATCAACGAAATCGAAGCCAAGCAGGTCTCCGACAGCCTTCATATTGATCATAAAAACAACATGCAGGGTTTTGCGCAATCAATTGCTGAAAAATGGTCTTTGACCTGTATTGTTACGCTGGGCAAGCTTGGCTCCATTGCTGTCACACAAGAAAAAGAACTTATCGTCGTTCCAACACTTCAAGTGGAAAAAGTAATTGATCGTACAGGCGCGGGAGATTGCTATTGCGGCACATTAGCGGCCTCGCTGCATAATGGTAAACAGATCGATGAAGCCATGAAATATGCAAGCATAGCCGGTGCATTATCTTGCCGTACCGAAGGCACACAAAGCTCTTATGCGTATATGGGCGAAATAGAAGAAAACCTGGAATCCCTCTCCCAGATACACAAAGAGCAGCTCTAAAGCTGCTCTGATGTTATATAGTTATTTTGTACAACGCTTTTACGCGTAAATATCGACATTCGAACCGCGCCCTGAAGCGTTCTGCGCGCCTTCGGCAACTTCTTCAATAACATTTGCTAGCTGCTGGTCAGCCTCTGCGCTACTTTTCACAACCGATAAAGCAACATTCTGACGGGTCAGCGCCTGTTCGGCGGCTAAAGTAGCTGGAATTTGCATTTAATATCCCCTAATTCTTTTTATAATGCTCTACCTTACATTGTATCACATAATTTATTAATGCAAATATAATAAAAGAACACTGTGCACCGCAGCGTCTTCTGCGCCTATCAGCACTTGATTATAGCCATAAAACCCTCGTAAAATACGTTAATAAAAACTAGATTCATAAAGATACAAAGTATTTAGGGAGGCTATCAATTTGATAGAGCATCATATGAGCCAGACTGCACAGCCCAAAACAAAAGATGAGTTCATTAAACAATATGAAGAACTGAAAACAGCATTTCAAACAATGAAGCCCGAGGTAGAGATTACCGTGCGTGACCCTGACATGGATGTTGAGGGTTTTGTTGTTGTCTGGAACACAAAAATAAGCCTTGGCGGCCCACTTAATGGCTGCGGAAAAGGTGGTACACGCATCAAAGACGGCCTGACCATCGAGGAAATAAAAAGACTGGCGCGTAGCATGTCTGAAAAAAATGCTGCTGCAGGCCTGCCATTGGGCGGCGCAAAATCCGGTTTGAACGCCGATCCGAAATCTGCAGATTACGAGAAGAAATTCCGCCGTTTTGCCAAATTATGCGAACCTTATTTACGTGAAAATGGCGGTGTATTTGGCGGCTTTGGCTATGATATTGGCGGTATTCCGCCCTATAACGCCATATGGGCATGTGATGAGCTGGGCACACTGGGCTCTTTTACCGGAAAACCTGTGGATATGGGCGGTACAGATTACGACAAAGAAGGTATAGCTGGTCTTGGCGTTGCAGTTGCCGGAAAGGTGCTTCTTGATATTCATGGAAAAAGTGCAAAGGGCGCAAGCTTTGCCGTACAAGGGCTCGGCGCAATGGGCGCAGCCGTCGTCCGCTATTTCAGCGAATATGGCGGTCAATTAAAAGCACTGGCAGATCCCAAATATGGCGGCAGCTGGCTATTTAAAACACATGCTCCCGAAGACCTTGTCGCATCGATAATTGCCCAAGATTTGGACGCCGTAAAACAAGGCCTGAAAAGCCATGCCGCGTTAATATCCCCTTCCCCGCAAGATGTACTGTATCAAGATGTGGATCTGTTATTCCCCTGCGCTATCGAAGATGTACTCACAAAAGAAAACGCAGAAAAAGTCATCGCGCCGTTCATCAGTGAAGGCGCAAACAATCCGACCACCGACGAAGCGCATCAGATATTATTTGATAACGGCAAAAAACTTGTGCCGGATATCATTGCCAATCCCGGCGGCATCATTGCCGCTTATGTCGAGCTTAGCTCATCAGTCAGCGTAGAGGAAAACACAAAGAGTCGTGCCAAAGTCACCGAAGCCAAGGACATGACACGCACAAAAGTCGAACAAAACGTCCACGCCCTCTATGACCTTGTAAACGCCTTGTCTGTTCGTCCGGATCTGGCGGCAGATTACATGGCGTGGCGTAATATCATTCACGGGCTACCAGCCGAACAAACAATGTGCGCAGCATAAAAACCAAAACCTAAAGGATTAAAATGTCAGATTGTAAAACCTCCGCGCAGACAGGCACAATTGCCGATCGCTTCTATGGCTATTGTCAGGAAGCGGAAATCGACCTCGTCACAAGCGTGCCCGATGGATACCTTGTTCCCCTGATTGAAAACCTGAACGGTAGCGTTATACAGCAAATATCTGCTGCGCGCGAAGAAGAATGTTTTGGCATTGCCTCCGGTGCAGCCATGTGTGGCAAACGCGCCATGGTCATGATTCAAAATTCGGGCTTTATGAATGCTGTGGGCTGTTTTGCAACATTATGCATGAATTACAAACTGCCAATTGTTTTTCTGGTAAGCCATCGCGGTAACTTTTTCGACCGCAATGGATATGACACAGAAAAATACAGATATTTTGAAAGCTTCCTCAAACACACAGAATGCTTCAACGTATCTTGGTATAATTTCAAGTCCGAGGGAAACATCATCAAAAAGGCATTCGAACACGCTGAAGCTGCTGGCGAACCAGTTATCATCAGCCTTGATATTTCGCCAACGGAGGACATCGCATGTTAGAAACCATACTGCCTGAACAAATTGATGCGATCGCCTTTCTAGCCGAAGCTGCACAAAATAGCGGCGCATTGGTCGTTAGCGAAATCGGTTCACAAACAACATGGCTTCACGAAACCGGAGACCATGATAGCTATCTGTATTTATCCGGTCCGATGGGCGCTGCGCCCTCGGTTGCCCTTGGCGTTGCGCTGAGCAATCCGGAAAAACCCGTTCTTGCCCTTTGCGGCGATGGAGCGCTTGTTATGAATTTTAGCGCGCTTGTTACCGCATCAAACGAAACACCCAAGAACCTGACACTCGCCCTGATGGATAACGGTGTCTATGATTTCACCGGCAAAGTGCCCTCACCAAGCGTTGCTGTTGACTGGGAAAAACTCATTACAGGGTTACCGGGTTTTACGCATTTCGCACAGCTTGACGTTGGAACGCCGCTTGAATTGACAGCAGATCACGGCTTATCCTTTATTCACTGCCCTGTAAAACCTGCCTCGCGAAAACCCGCACCATTTCCGTTTCGTGCGCCGGAAATATACAAACGATTTTTA
Organism: Alphaproteobacteria bacterium; assembly: GCA_030432775.1. Classification (GTDB taxonomy): domain Bacteria; phylum Pseudomonadota; class Alphaproteobacteria; order Micavibrionales; family Micavibrionaceae; genus JASMHE01. The sequence goes on along the minus strand of JAUILO010000079.1, from coordinate 2,309 downwards.
AATCATGTGAAAGCATAACGCGGGAACACCTGTTCGGAACCAGAAGTTAAGAAGCCGAAGGTAAAAAGCCCCGTTCGGAAGCCGAAGGTAAAAAGACAAAGTCAAGATTGGGCATACATGTTCATGGCCTTGGCCATTTTTGTATCAAGCGCCGATACACCGCCTGCATCATGGGTGGTTAGAACCACATCAACCTTGTTATACACATTAAACCATTCAGGGTGATGGTTCATCTTCTCCGCCAGTAACGATACACGGCTCATAAATGCCCAGGCATGGCTAAAGCTCTTGAATTTATAGGATTTTTGGATTGCTTGTCGTCCCTGAACTTTTTCCCAGCCATCAATATCGGCTATCGCTTGCTCTATTTCGCTTTCAGGAATTTTAGCATGGTTATTTTCTGGCATTGTCCTAATCCATATTTCATCGTAAACTAAGGAATCAATAAAGCACGTATAAGATTCTTATACAAGATTGTGCACAAAACGTGCCCAAAATTAAAAACTGTATTGTTGAATTTTAAGTAGGTTTCGCAAATGACACAACGTGACATCATTATGAATTTCAGTGTTCCGCCTTCGGCCGATGATTTACAGATTATTGCCTCGGATGCGCTTGAAAACATGCCCGAAGAATTAATGGAATTCTGTGACTCTCTAGCCATCGAAATCGAAGAAATCGCCGATGAATCTCTGGAAGATGAACTGGGGCTGGATGATCCGTACGAGCTTTGTGCTTTATACAAAAAAGGATCTCAAATTGCCCCCGGTATCGAAAGCAAAGCCGCCAATGACGGCGATATCATTACGATATTCCGTAGACCTTTGCTGGATTTATGGTGCGAAGTGCAAGATGACCTTGCCATTATTGTTCGCCAGATCATGATAGAGGAACTCGGGCATAATTTTGATTTTTCCGAAGACGAAATTGATGAAATGACCCAGCGCAACACACAGGCGCTCTAACTTAATACATCCTGCTAGCCCCCCTATAAGATCAAAATCTCTAATACATAACTCTCTCTACCCCATAACGCCCATGTATTTAACATACGCGTGAAGAACTATTACTTCATATAGCCGTTTCGCTAAATTGAAATTGTTGCATGAGAAAATGTTGCATAATACGTGGATTTTCAAAGCTCTTCTCGGATATACGCAGATATTATTGCGCGCTCCATCCAAGCTTTTGTAAACGATCATAAAAAGCCTGATAAAGCTCCATATCCTTACAAACAATGCGCACCTCTTGCATCTCGGGATAAATTTTCTCGACTATGCCATCAACAGCCAGACGCGCGGCGCGCGTAACCGGAAAACGCAAATATTCAACCCCCATACCCGGAAACGCTATTTTATCCGCGCCAATCTTACGCGCCGCATCCATAGCAGAACGATAACTGCGCAATAAATAACGGTCTTCGGCAAGTTCGGCGTTCTGCGCCTGTGGTTTAACAACGACGATAATATTAGTAAACCCTGTTTGATAACCGGAGAACACATAAGCATCGCCCGGTTTGGGTTTATAAATATGTTCGAGAATATCATCTTCAAGCTTAGGTCCTGCGGCTTCCAGAATAGTTTGGTTGAGTGGACTTTCCAGCGTCATATCATCGGTAATCGACATGACAACCGTATTAATACCATCTTGATCCATTAAACGGCCATAGGCCAAACGAACGCGGCCTAAATTCTGTTTCATCAATCTGACTTCTGCCACCTTTGCCCTTGCCGCCTCTTCTTTTGTAACTTGAGTCTTTGACTTCGCAGTTTTCGGCTTGGCTAATTTAGGTTTGGCCAATTTTGATTTTGTGACTTTGGTTTTGTTTGATAGAAAAGAAAACATGAGAAAAATTATACTGCAGATTCTTTTAATAGTCCTTACCAGTTCTACTAGTTTTGCGCAGAAAAATACAGCCACTAACGATCTGACGCCCAATATTCATACATATTACGGGCTTGCCATGCATGGAACGCCCAAATATGACAAGGGTTTCACGCATCTTGATTACGTGAATCCCGATGCGCCCAAAGGCGGTACGTTAAGACAATCCCAAACCGGCAGCTTTGATAGTCTGAACCCCTACGCCATCAAAGGCAGTGCGGCACACGGGTTACAGCTTTATTATGATCGTCTGATGGCGCGTGTTTGGGACGAGCCATTTACCATGTATCCGCTTATCGCAGAAAAAGTCATCATCCCTGATGACCGTTCCCAAGCAACCTTTATATTAAACCCGAAAGCACGCTTTCACGATGGTTCACCCATCACCGCAGAAGACGTCCTGTTTTCCTTTGAAACACTGCGCG
>JAUILO010000078.1 GCA_030432775.1 Alphaproteobacteria bacterium | reverse complement strand
CAAAAACAGACAGCCATATATTAACTGACGCGCCGCTATGGTCTTGATATCAAAACGGCTACCCAGCATATGCCGTGCCTGTTCTATGTCCGTCAGGCAGAGCTGGTGTTGTTGCAGTTTTTCCAGTTTGCGGTGCCAATTATCGGTGTCATTTGGTCCGGGATAATGCCAGATATTATCTGCGTCCTTGCGCGCCAGATAGAATTTCACAGCCAGTTCAAGATGAATATGATTACCGGATAGACGATCAAACAGCACAAAATCCATCTCGCCCAATGTACGGTTATCTTCATCAAAAACCTGAAGATTACTGGCCAGACAATCCAGCGCTGGCGAATGATCAATCAAAATTTGCAAGGCTTGTTCATATAAATGACCAAGTTTTTGATCAAAGCTCAAATCCGGACAAACATCCGGCGAGGCAAATAATCTACGATCAAAGCACGGCGCGTGCGGGATATCACCAGCCAAAAGTGGCGCATGTTTTAAACTATGGATAATCGCTTTGCTCTCGGGAGACAATCAACTCTCGCTCTCGGCCATCAAGGTTATATAGATAAATAAAAGGAGTTAGCCTGAAAATTCGACCTTCACGCCCTGTTTTTTGAAATAGCTCTGCATCATTTTGCGTCCGGCACGGTTATTGTGCAAAAGCCTTGCCGGATCAACGGTAAAAACCTTTACGTCCTGTGCTGCCATTGTTGTTCTCAGCGCAGCAATATGCAAATCGATATCTTCATTTCCTGCTGCCAAAGAATCGTAAATTGCATCACTGGCTTGCTCCATTGTTAATGTTTTCATATTTTATCCTGCCATAATTAAGTATCTAATTGTTTATGTTATCTGTCGTTCATATGCCATTTGTCATCTGATTATCTATCCCAGCTTATTATCTATCCCAGCACCGCATGTTTGAAAAGAGCTTGTTTTGCACAGATACATTATCGATTAATCACCCGCGATCAGGCCGTAATTTACGCGCCAACATGAAATATAAACAGTTTGGCAAAATACGGATCATCTTCATGATAAAAGTAAAACGCTTTGGGAAATGAATTTCAAATGCGCGGCTACACATGCCTTTTGCTATTGCTCTGGCTGCATCTTTTGAATCGATTATCATCGGCATTGTGAAATCATTCTTATCAGTGAGCGGCGTTTTAACAAAACCAGGGCATATAAGTTTGACATCAATATTCTTATCTTCCAGATCAAGTTTCAAGCTTTCAGATAGACTGATCAACGCGGCTTTGGTCGCACAATATGGCTGTCCGGTCGGAAGCCCTCTATATCCGGCAACAGAAGCACATAAGATAAGCTGCCCATGGCCTTGTGTTTCATATTGCGGAACAAGACAATCCACCAGATTAAACGCGCCATTCAAATTCACATCCACCATATCATGAATAAAGGACAGTGCTTTTTTCTTGCCGTCATGGGCGCTATATATCGCCGCCATAAACAGCGCACTATCAATACGGGGGAAGGTGTCCAATATATTTTCCTGCGCTCTTACAATGCTTTCAGGGTCGCCAACATCCACTGTAACGGCAATATGTCCTGTGCCATCCAATGACCCCAGCAATTCCTGCAACTTGTCTTCGCGCCGCGCCGAGACGGCAATCTTTGCGCCGCTCAAGGCAAGCTCGCGCGCCAGCGCTGCGCCAATACCGCTGCTTGCGCCCAATATCCATATATATTTTCCCGTTACTTCCCGCATAGATAGCCCTATAAATTGCAATCACAAAACAGATTACACTGTATCCCGCTACAGCAAAAGAGGTCGATTACGCAGATCATAAACAGGCACACTTTTATAAAGAGAGCTTTACCTTACAAGACGAGCTGCATTAAAAACGAACCGCCCCTTTATGGTATTCATCTTGCATTCGGGTATATCTGGCTGTTGCCTATATAGCTCTGGAATGCCTTGGCTGCTGCTGATGTCCATGATCGATATAAGCATCAAACACCGAACATATAATACGCACCATGGCTCTTGCCGCCGGATCAATACAGACAGTAGCAGATGTATCGCATGTTAAAATGCCTTGTTGCTGATATGGGGCAAGCATTTCAAGCTCTGCATCAAGGAAGTCTTCTGAAAACCCATAGCGCGCACATATTTGCGGCACACATAGTTTGAAATCGCACATAAGCCGTTCTATCACTGCGCCGCGCAATTTGTCCTCTTCAGATAACGGACAGAATTTTTTAACCGGCAATTCTCCCGCCAGAACGCTTTGGCTATAGGCCGGCATATCAGCAGCATTTTGAACATAGAATTGCTGAAACTGCCCAATAGAAGACACCCCAATACCAATCATTGTACCGGCATTATCGCTTGTATAACCTTGGAAATTTCGCTGTAAATGTCCTGATCTGGCCGCAATAGCAAGACTATCATCCGGCTTTGCAAAATGGTCAATTCCGATAGACTGATACCCTGAACTCTCCAGCATCTGCGCACCCAATTCAAACAAGTCATAACGCAACTCTGATGCGGGCAGCGCATTATCATCAATAAGTCGCATGTGTTTTTTCATCCATGGCACATGCGCATAACCAAATAGCGAAACCCGATCAGGCGATAAGCTCAGCGCCTTATCGATGGTGGTCTGCATTGTTTGCAATGTTTGGTACGGCAAACCATAGAGTAAATCAAAATTAATCTGGTCAACACCATGTTTGCGGAATAAATCAACGGCCTGATGGCTCAGCGAGAATGGTTGCTGGCGGTTCACCGCTTCCAATACCTTATCGTCGAAATCCTGAACACCCAGACTAATGCGGTTTACCCCGCTTTGCGCATATGTGGCCGCCCGCCCTTCCGTCAAACCGCGCGGGTCGACCTCTATGGCGATTTCCGCATCACGGTGAACGGAAAAACCACCACGCAATCTATCCATGATTTTCTCAAAGTCACAAGCACGCAGCATACTGGGTGATCCGCCGCCAAAATGAATATGGGTGACATTGTGATCTTTATTCAGGCGCTGGGCAAGCATATCAATCTCGCGTAACATTAAATGCGCATAATCCTCAACAGGGGCGTAGCGCTGCGTAATTTTGGTATTACAGCCGCAATACCAACACATTTTCGGACAGAACGGCACATGAAGATATAAAGAGATGTCGGATCCGGCCGGCAACCCTGCCAGCCAATTCTCATAAGAAAAGGATGTGTCCAAAGATTTGAAATGTGGCGCGGTCGGATAGCTGGTATAGCGCGGCACCATTTGATCGAACTGTAATATATTCTGACGAAGTGTATTTACCATACCAAAAAGACTACAAGAACCCGCCAGCCTCTGTATTTGATTATGATCAATTCTCCTCAATAATGCCGATCTTTAATCATCTGTATGATCTGTTCGCAATAGAGCTGGTCTATTTCATTAAAGCTGTTTAATTCGCTGCTATCGATATCCAGAACCAGTCTGGTTTTTCCACTATTATCAATTAATGGCACAACGATTTCAGAACGCGAAGCACTCGAACACGCGATATGCCCGCCGAATTTATCAACATCTGGCACCAGCATGGTTTTTTGCTCCGCAGCCGCCGCACCACAGACACCACGCGGCACAGGCTTTACAGGAATACGTGTACAGGCCAGCGGCCCTTGGAATGGACCCAGAACAAGATTATCGCCATCTTCCAGATAAAACCCTGTCCATAAATGACCGAAGGTCATATCAAGCACAGCGGCAATATTTGCCAAATTGGCAATCAGATTATTTTCATGTTCAATCAGCGCGACAATTTGTACGACCAGACTTTTATAAAGGTCTTCTTTTGATGCGTCTTGTGGGATGTGAAGTGTTTCAACCATGAATGATATATTAGCAAACTCCTACCACTAGACAATAGATGTTATTGGGAATAAATGTTACTGGAAAGAATATCGGAACACTCACCCACTCGGTGACCATAAAAATGCTGCCCGCCCCCTAGAAAAATCCGTGAGGATGTATATATTCAACATTGCAGTGCAGCGTTTAACAATCACAGACGTATTTGTTAAAGAGCAGCAATAAAAACAGCCAGTGCGTTTTTAAACACAATCCAGCGCAATCAACATAACAAGGTCACCCCTCTTCGTCACTGACAAGACAAGAGAAAGGATAAGACGCACAACAGCATTACGATTTAATTGAAGGCAGGTAATTCAAAAATGAATATTGACTATGAAAATTTCGATCTTATCGAGACAAGCATTTTAAACAACAGCGTAGCGGAGTGGGGCACGGCCGTCCTTATGATTACGGTTGTTTTCTTTGGATTGATCATCTTAAAGAAAGTTATTTTAACACGCCTGAAAAGCCTATCTGGCCGCGGAAAAATAAACTGGATGGAGTCATTATTCGATGCACTCTCTCAAGCCAAATTACTGATTTTGCTGATTATTTCCATCTATATCGGCTTACAAGGTTTAACATTGTCCGAGACGGTTAGTAAATATATGCAAGTTATGGCATTTTGTGCGTTTTTTGTACAAATCGGCTTATGGCTTAGAATATTGCTTAATGGCCGGATCGCCACATATCGAGAAAAACAAATTAAAACCAACCCCGCTGCACTTACCACGCTTGGTGCGGTCAAATTTGCAGGACATAGCCTTATATGGCTGGCGGTGACGCTGCTTATTCTTGACAATATCGGCATGGATATTACTGCCCTTGTCGCAGGGCTAGGAGTTGGCGGTATTGCTGTGGCACTGGCTGTACAAAATATTCTGGGTGATTTATTTGCCTCCCTCTCAATCATTCTTGATAAGACATTCGTTGTGGGTGACTTCATTATTATTGATGATTATTTAGGCTCTGTTGAGAGTATCGGCCTTAAGACCACACGTATTCGCAGTCTATCCGGCGAACAAATCGTATTTTCCAATACCGACCTGTTAAAAGGGCGTATTCGAAATTACGGACGCATGTTTGAAAGACGCGTTGTCGTCACACTGGGCGTAACATACGATACACCGCGCGAAAAACTGGAAGCCATCCCGAACATCATTAAAGATGCGATTGAAGAACAGGATAATGTCCGTTTTGACCGTGCGCATTTCTTTAAATATGCTGATTTTTCTTTGAACTTTGAATATGTGTATTACGTTCTATCACCTGATTACAACGAATATATGGATATTCAGCAAGCTATTAACCTGACTATTCACGAACAATTTGAAAGCAAAAATATTGACTTTGCATTCCCGACACGCACGATCCATATCCAAAGTGCTGTGCGCAGCGACAAAGAAAATGCTGAAATCATGGCTTAATCAGCACATAAAAAAGCACCAAACGCATCAGGCGTTCAGTGCTTTTTTAAAATCAGATATTCAATCGATTACATTTTTAAGGAGCCGGTTAACGAGCAAACTTCTTTTGTGTGGCGACGATTGTTTGCAGTTGTTCATTTGTGCTGACTTCTTGCCATCCACGTAGTGAACTTGTGTCCAGATCCGGCTTGTCATCCGGGTGGCTTTTCACAAATGTTGAAAAAGGAACAGCCTCTTCACCTGTGAATTGTGGCCATTGATCACGTAAAATCATAGTCATTGTATTTACCCTCAGTTCAATTTTAGTTATGAAGGCAGATGAACACAGCCCTCGCCATTATGTCAACAAAAACCACCCCAAATCCCCCCACATCTTTAGCCGCAGCGCAGCAACAAAACCCCTGTTTCATATATATATTGAACAGGAAAATAAGTATTTGACATACATTATTTCACCTTCTGTATTACCTTTGCCCAACTTGCTTTAACAATCATCCCATAATATAATGATCCGCATAAATAGAATATGATAATCGCATCAGGAGTATACTATACATGGCCGTAGCCTTAGACAATAAAGTAGCAATCATAACAGGCGGGAGCCGCGATATAGGAAAAGCTATATCTTTAAAACTTGCGGCATCAGGATATAAAGTGGTCGTAAATTACAATAGCAACAAGCAAGCGGCCGAAGATACATTACAGGAAATTCGTACTAATGCTGGCAATGCCATAGCTATCCAAGCTGATGTTACTAAGCATGAAGATGTTCAGAACTTAGTTACCCGTACAACAGAGCATTTTGGAAAATCTATTGCGGTTTTGGTCAATGTTGCTGGAGGCATTGTAGAAAGAAGAACAATTTCAGAAATGGATGAGTTATTTTTAAATCAAGTAATGGCCTTAAACTTAAACTCAACATTCTTAATGACAAAAGAGGCATTACCTTACATGTCAGAAGGCTCTTCGATAATTAATATCGCCTCCCAAGCAGGACGAGACGGCGGTGGACCGGGTGCCGCTGCTTATGCTACGTCAAAAGGAGCAGTCATGACCTTTACACGGTCTATGGCTAAGGAACTGGGCACTCAGGGTATTCGCGTAAACGCTGTGTGCCCGGGCATGATAGCAACCAAATTTCATGACAAATTCACCCATAATGATACAAGAAAGAAGGTAGCGGCATCTACCCCACTACAAAGAGAAGGAGCATCAAGTGAAGTTGCAGATCTTGTTGCATATCTGGCATCACCTCAAGCGAGTTTTATACAAGGAGCATGCATAGACATTAATGGAGGCTTATTTTTTTCCTAACAAAATATTTCTAGCTTAGTATTCGCAGTACGTAATTAACACGCTATCTATGACCAAACTATCAATATCAGGACAAATCAAACGAAACACACTGTACACTACATCATATCATCCGCCTGCCTCGAGTAGATGACCGACATAAAGACGATACTAAAAAAGCACGCTGACATAACATCAAAACCTCTGTATTATATTTTACATGAAAGAAACATTGCTTACAGGTGTCTTTATACAAGCAGGCCTCTTTTTGGGCTTGGCTGCAATTATAATACCTGTCTTACGCTATTTTAAAATTCCTATTGCACTAGGGTATTTGCTAGCAGGAATCGTACTTGGTCCTTATGGCTTGGGTGCGATCATTGAACATTTTCCGATACTTGAAATGGTCAGTATAAAAGACGACAACACACTTAAAATCCTCGCCGAGATTGGCATTGTCTTGTTGCTATTCGTCATCGGTCTGGAACTCACACCACGCAAACTATGGCAAATGCGTAATTTGGTCTTTGGACTTGGTACAGCCCAAGTCACCATCACCGCACTTATTGTCGGCAGCATCGCTCTCCTATGGGGAAATAATGCTCAGGTTTCAGTACTAATCGGTCTGGGGCTGGCGCTTTCGTCAACCGCTATTGTGATCCAATGGCTACACGAACAGAAGCTCTTTGCATCCCATGCCGGAAGGGCAAGTTTTAGCATTCTTTTACTTCAAGACTTAGCTGTGATTCCAATTTTACTACTACTGACCATCCTCAGCTCAGATCTTGGTGATCACGTTTTCCAATTCGTATCGCTCTCGCTGCTCAAAATGTTTTCTACAGTGCTGATAATTTATTTTGCTGGAAAATGGCTACTTAAGCCACTCTTTTTATTCGCAAACAAACACGGGGGCTCCGAAGTATTTATGGCGCTGAGCTTACTTGTCATTGTGGTTGGATCATCAATCGCGTCAATGGCTGGTTTATCAATGGCGCTAGGCGCTTTTATAGCAGGCCTATTGCTAGCAGATACGCAATATCGACATGAAATATCATCCTTGATTATCCCATTTAAAAGTATGCTGTTGGGAATTTTCTTTTTGTCTTTCGGCATGAGTATCAACCTTGCATTCATCACAGAAAAAACACTATGGCTTGGCTTATCAGTGGTAGGTCTGATGAGTATCAAGGCCACAATTATTTTTGCACTGTGCAAAATATGGAAGCAAACTACAGCCACTTCAGCCGAAAGTGCCATTTTACTTTCCCAAGCTGGAGAATTTGGACTTCTTGTCGTGGGAAGTGCACTTACCCTAGGATTGATGGAAGAACCCGTAGGTCAGTTCATGCTAATTACTGTTGGCATGACTATGTTCATAACCCCGCTTGTAGCCCCCCTATCCCGACATGTAGGTCTATTGCTAGAAAACCGAGACCATGCCAACAAGCATTATCATTCCAGTCAAGTCGATGACCTAAGTAAGCATATTGTTATTTTCGGTTTCGGTCGTATTGGCAGGGCTGTAGCCGACACATTATGCCGTGAAGGCTATACGATTCTAGGGTTCGACAAGAATATTGAACAAGTTAACCATGCAAGATTACGATCTAGACCCGTTTATCTCGGCAATGCAGCAACGAACAGTACACTACAAGCTGCACACCTAGATACTGCGCTCTGCGCGACCATAACACTGGACGATCCAGAAGCGACGCGTTTGATTGTTCAATCCATAAGAAAAATGAATAGCACCATACCAATTATTGTGCGCGCGCATAACTCTGATGACATGACTTTGTTCGAGCAGTATGACCATACTGACATCATTCCTGAACATCTTCTCATAAGCAGCATGCTATCAGAAAAAATCCTGAACCATTGTGGACGAATTGGTTGATATATAGCCGATATTAATTCGGCCTTGTGCCGATCGGCTTGCTATTCTTATCATCGGAAGTATCCGCAGCCATTTGCGCGAACATATCTTCTTTAAGCTGTCTTTGCACCATATCAAACTGACTCAATAGCTTTGCACCTTGCGCAGATGCAATCGGGTCGGCGGTTTGTGCAAGGCTTGTGACATTACGATGTTTCTGTGCTGCGGCTTCGAACAGATTGACTTCAAAGCTTTTAAACAGCTTTATAAGCTTCGGATCATCACCAACCAGATCACCAACCTCCAGCCGTAATCTCTGCCATGATTTCAAACCGCCAAAATCCTCGCGGTTCAATCCACCATCGCTTAACATCCGTCCGATAGCGCCGCCTAGATGATCGCGCAATGTAAAGCCGACTTGTTGATGCGGTGTATGCGGCCCGGATGAAGGCAAGCCTTTTGTCGTATAATCTTGCGAGGTTAAAAGCGCCGCAATTTCATAGAAACTCTCGCTAAGCTCAACATTATCAAACGCGCGAATTTGCCAACTTGCCATTGAAAGCTGTTCAGAGAAGTAGTCATGATTAGCCAGCAAAGCATTCAAGCTTACTGTCTGTGTGGATTGTGGCTGATACGTTGCCACATTTTCATAACCATTAATAACCTTTAAGAGCGCTCGCTGCTGTCTGCGCAGTTCCGCAGTTCTATCTTCAAGCTGCGTCTTTACATCCGGCCCAAGCATGCTTTCAACATTGTTAACCAGTAGTGTTTTATTAACTTCAAACGGATTGGCTTTTTGTCTGACCTGTGTCGGATATAAAACTTCCCAGCGGCAATATTCCAACGACTCGACAGCACTAGCATATCTTTGCAGCGCCCCTACAGGGACGCGCAAGCGTTCTATTTCATCATTCACAGCCGCAAAACCACCGGTTTGTATCAAATCATGATATTTTGCGATAATATCACCTCCGGGCGAATAATCAGGCGAGCTGTCTGTTATTACGCCCATATTTTCTTCGAATGTGCGGTAAGCATTCTCCAACCGCTTCAGATGGCGACCAAAATCACGCATTTCCTTAATTTTATCGGGAAGTGTCTCTGCAGCGTTATTATCACTGATCTTCTGTAGCTCCTCAAGCATGCCTTGATGGTCATATTTCACGGGGTTAGCAGCCTTTGTCTTCTTATCGGCCAGCCCGTATTCAATCTCCCAATATTCATCCACCAAATTTTCAGCAGCTATAACATAGTTGTTCAGATCGTTTTGCTTGATATAAAGTTTGCGCGCCTTATCCTGAACAGCTTTCTTGCCGCCCTGCTCCCATAATTCATCATATATTTGCAAAATTCCTTCACCCGTAAATCCAGCGATTTCAAAACCGAAGGCCGTATTTAATCTGGATGCATATAAGTCGTGCGACATTTCACATTTTTGTAAACTACGGATTTTCTCTTTTGTCTGTTCATCGGCCTGCCGGATTTTTTCCTTTGCGTTCGGCCCCCGCAGGTCTTCAATCGCGACTATAAATTGCCGAACATCAAAGCTGTATTCTTTTACGGCGCTCTTATCTGCCGCGTCTCTGGTTTGCAATTCAAGACGAGCAAACTCCAATCGTTCGGCCGACCGCGCATAATTAACTACCTCTCTCGCCGGTAGCATGAGGTAATCAATTTCTTGCAGGACTCTTTGTGCCCCGCCATCTTTCATTAATCGATCAAAGCTTTCCAATACTGCACTACCCCACGGCGTTTCTGGATCTCTTTCTTCTAGCTGTGCGTAGGTATATTCCTGTCTTCGATACCCCCATTCAAGGCGCTGCAATAGCTTCATTTGAGAAATGATCTCTTCGCGCGAATCAAGAAGCGCATCAAAGCCTTGTGTATCCATTATCTTTTGTGCGTATGCGCGTGATGCTTTTTCATCAAATTCGAAAAAGCTATCCATGCCCGTGTTCTGTTCATGGTCTTGCGCAAGATTCCATCTGGCTTTCAACAGGGATTGTTCGGCGTTCTGGTACCAACCGACAGGATCATTATAAAGGCGTAATTTGCTGGCTAGCTGTGCGTCTTCATCAGCAAGTGTCCCTCTGGCAGCGGCCAAGGACGCCTCCCATGTTGCTTCATCGCCATCGAAGTTGCGCCCGGCAATTTGGCAAAGTTCTTTTTGTTTGGCAACATAACCATCAATTGCTTCAAAACGCTTATTCTGTAATTCATTCGAATATTGCTCGACTGCGGGCATATAATCTTTTTGATAGATCGGCCATAATTCAGGATATTTAGCGTTCATAATGCTATCGACCTTATTCTGGTCGCCTAGATAGAGCGCATGAAGACTATAATGGTGATTGGAAATCTCCGCCATTGCCTCTCTGGCATATGATTCATCGCCTGTATATAGGTTCAAATGATCCAGTAGCTCGCGCGATTCCTGATAAAGTGCGGATGTATTTGCAGCAACTCTTTGCTGTAACCATGTCAAAGGGGTTCTTTTGCTTGCCCCCTCCACACGCAGTTTTTCGCTCTCTACCTGCCTCATAACCGCATCACGCCACCCTTGATGCTTATCCGACCAATATTCATTACGCCCTATAAGATAATCTACGCGGTGACCATGTTCGTGCCGCGCCGTAATTTGTCCACTTTTGCCTCTGGCCGTATCAGCCCAGACAATAGCATCTTCGCCTAAATCTTTAATTTTTGCGGGTCTATCCGCTTCACTGCAATTGTTAAAATGCCCGGATAGCGTCTTTTGGTCTCCAAAAGTACCAGGCGAGAAAAATCCATTCACCCCTTTGATAGTGCCCTGTTTACTTTGATAAAGCTTTTGCACCTGTTCAAAGTCACCTGTGACATTCAGGCGCTGTGTCTCAATTAAAATTGATTGATGTGCAGCCGGAAGCAAAGTGATCGTATCGGCAAAGTCACGGCGAATTTGCTCGATTTTATCTGCAGAATATTCGCCGACAACCTCCAGATTATGGGCAACAAATTCATTAATTTCTTCTCTTGTGTATAAACTCATATTCACCAGCTATTAAAAACTCTACTCCCTTGATACGGTAAAAGTTTTTAAATCTGGTAAATATTGCGCCTTTTTTTACAAAAAGCCCTATGAATCCTATCATAGCGCATATCCGGCATTAACATCCGTCCGTACCGGATATATGACTTACATTGAAAAATCTCGGCTCACTACAGCATAGCGTTCTGGATTAAAACCTCTTTTAATTTTTGTGCTGTGTCTTTCAAGGCGCTGTTCCAATCCATATCCGCCTCACCAT
>JAUILO010000077.1 GCA_030432775.1 Alphaproteobacteria bacterium | reverse complement strand
GGCATCCCGTGATTTTTCCAAAGCCTATATTCACCATTTGTTTAAAGCCGGTGAAATGCTGGGTATGCAGATATTGGCAGCCCATAATGTTGCGGTTATAAACCGATTGATGCGGGAAGTTCGTCAGGCAATTAAAGATGATAATCTGGATGAACTTGAAAAAGAGTGGCTTCCACAATAACGCTCTAATATACCTTCATCACACTCTCACCAAGTCTTGTAGGCTATGTTTGCATGGCTGCGGCCAGTGGCTATGTGTCGCCGCAATATCTATTTACATGTATTTTTATGGTCATTTCCTGCTATCTATCTCTTTTCTTTAACTTTATCTTTATTCTAGGTGTGGTTATTATAACTATGTTGATGATTTAGTTCTGACCAAAATAATAATCCTGATCCAATCGAGATCGCATATATGATTCATTAGGGGAAGCATGAGCGAAGAAGTCAAAGAAAAGCAAGACCGGCTGCAAGACCTTTATCCGGTTTTAGAAGAATATACCGAGTGGTTTGCCAAATTGGTGCGCTGCTTACAATATCCCGAGCTGTATGAAGAAACCTCGCAGCACCTTAAAGAACCTAAACAATTTCTGATCTGGACCGAGAAGGTTAAGGGTGACAGCTTTATCAATGAAATCACCTTGTCTGATATGAAGACCTTATATGATAATATTCATAATACAGCTTCTAATTTATTAAGCAGGGTTTCCGTGGCGGGCGCAGAGCGGATCAGCTTGAACGAGTTTGACGAACTTGTCGGCTTTTATGATAATTTCATCATCAGACTTCATAGTTTGGAGCGCGCCTGTTACGAGCTTGATAGCGGTAAAGACGGCCTAAGCGGCCTTAAGAACGAAGAAGCCATGCGCCATGATGTTGCCGTTGAACTTGAAAGACGGGCAAGGCGCGGTAATCCGTTTTGTTTGGTTCTTGCCAGTATTGACCGTTATGATGAGATAAAAGAAAAGCTATCCGAGGAAGATTTTACCAAAGCAATCGCCGCTGTTGGACGTCAGATATTGAAATGTGTGCGTACGTTTGATGATGCGTTTCGTTTGCAGAGCGGTGAATTTATCATGAGCTTAAAACACACGGGAACAATTGGCGGTACGGCCGCGATTAACCGTTTAAGACGTATGGTGGAAGGCGAAGATATTGTAATAGCTGAGGGCAGTAAGGATGAATTTCATCTGACAATGTCATATTGTTTATCCGAGCCATTGCCAGGGGATACAGTGGATGATTTGCTGTCCTTTATGCGCACGGATTTGAAGAAATACGGCGATGAAGGTGATGCGGCGGTTGAGTATGTTGATAAAAGCCCGCTCGCCCGTTATATCGCCAAAGATAGCTAGCCTTATCCACTAGAAAAATAACTTAACCCTTGTTTTTCTGCTTTATTTCGCTAATCTCCCATACATTCATTTTGAAATTTATTAAGTATGGGGAGTTGTGAGGATGGAAAAACATCCTGATTTCAGTAATTTACATGTCGCAGATCATCCGTTGATCTTGCATAAGTTGACCTTAATGCGGGATATAGCCTGCACGAAGGTCGAGTTTAAAGCGTTGCTCAAAGAGCTGTCATTATTGATGGGATATGAGGTGACGCGGTCTTTGGAACTTAAATCCGTAGAAATTGAAACGCCCGTTGCGAAAACAACACAGCCGGTTTTGGTTGATAAGACACCGATTATCGCGCCAATTCTGCGCGCTGGTCTTGGAATGTCCGAAGGGCTGGAGGCTCTGATTCCGACGGCGCATATTGGGCATATCGGTATGTATCGTGATGAGGAAACCAAGAAGCCTGTTGAATATTTGATTAAGCTTCCTGATTTAACCGGTAGAACCGTTATATTGGTCGACCCGATGCTGGCGACCGGTAATTCTGCCAAATACGCTCTGGATGTTCTCGTGCGTCATAATGCTGATATATCAAAAGTAAGCTTTATGGCTCTGCTGGCTGCGCCGGAAGGCGTGAAAGTTTTACATGATAGTTACCCTGATGTGCCTGTGTATGTTGCTGCCCTTGATGAGCGTTTAAACGAACACGCTTATATTGTGCCTGGTTTGGGCGATGCCGGAGACAGAGTCTTTGGTACAGAGGATGTTGCATAGATTTGCTGCAAATCAAGCTGTGCCGGAAATTTTATTTGCAGAAAAGTAATCATTTTCTAAGTGTATCTATTTTATGATATAAATAGGCTTGTATTATTTAAGTGAAGTATTAGAAGTTTGACAGAAGATATTGATTATAAATCCCTTTTTGAAGGGATGCCGGTGCCGCAATTCGTCATAGGATTTGCGGAAGGGGGCAAGTATTGCGTATTAACTGCCAATAAATCAGCCATACAATTTTTCAAGAATGTCGAAGGTGATGTTACTGGTGCATTGCTACAGGATCTTTTTGATAAAGATGATTGGAACTATATTCAACAATCCCTTGATGCTGTTCTCAATAGCAAGGAATCCCGCAAGGTGCGCTCTGTCTATGAAATGGAAGATGGTTTTTTACTTAGCGGTTTTTGGGTCATTCCGTTATTCGATGCCGAAGACAAAATTCACGCTTTTAACGTGATTGGCGCGCCGGCCAGCACACAATCGATTAATCTTCAGCAAGAAAGAGATGATGCGATATCGCTTCTAACCTCTGTTTTTGATGTGAGTGAGGTCGGTATTATCGTCACGGATCAGAACCACCGTATTATTCGTATTAATGATAGTTTTGTCCGTATTTATGGCTGGGAACGTGATCAGTTGATCGGTCATAAATTTACCGAACTGACCACACCGGATGAGCGCGAGAAGGTTCAAAAGAACCATGAAGAGTTTTTACGCAGCGGTATACGTAGTTCCGGCGAGATTAAATTATTGCGCAGTAATGGCGGTATTGCCAATGCGCTATTTACCACCGCGGCCCTAGAGCTGAGCCTTGGTCGTAAATTCCAGATAACAACTATCATGGATATTACATTGCGCAAGCAGATGGAAATTTCGTTGCGACTGGCCAAAGAACAGGCAGATTCGGCAAACCACGCCAAATCAACATTCCTTGCTAATATGAGCCATGAACTCAGAACGCCTTTGAATGCTATTCTCGGTTTTTCCGAGATGATGATTAAAGAGACTTTTGGCGAGCTTGGCAGCCCTAAATATAAAGAATATCTAGGTGATATCCATTTGAGTGCGCAGCATTTGCTGGAGATTATCAACGAAGTGCTGGATATGTCCAAAATTGAGGCTGGCCGTGTTGAGCTTGATGAAGAGCTATTTGATATCACCCATTTAATCCGTTCTGTAGAGCGTATGATGGCGTCCAGAGCCTTTAGCAGCGGATCCAGAATTGAAGAATACACACAGGATGATTTGCCGCCGCTTTATGCCGATCCGCGATTGGTACGCCAGATATTGATTAATTTAGTCGGTAATTCAGTGAAATACGCACAGCAAAATGGTTTGATCACCATTAAGACCCATCTTACTGAAGATGGTTCGTTACAGATTATCGTCGAAGATGATGGTGTCGGTATTCCAAAAGACAAAATTCGTGATGCACTAGAGCCATTTGGTCAGGTTAACATACCTGCTGAATCACGAACGGTGCAGGGCACAGGACTGGGGCTTCCTTTGGCTAAAGCCATGACAGAACTTCATAGTGGCAGCTTATTTCTTGAATCAGATAGCGGGAAGGGCACGAAAGTTACGGTGACGTTCCCGTCCTACCGTGTAAAACACGACCACACACGAAATCAGGGTGGCTCTCCGTTTTCCGGTTTTAAAACCGATAAAGCCTCGGCCTAGCTCTTGGTCATCCCGTATAAGATCGTATAAATAATGACAATGGCCACGCCGCACTTGAACTGACGGCGCTCATGTTTATAGTTTTGGTTATATTTATTGCAAATTTTGTGCAAAAACTTTACCCTGACGGGCAATTGGAAATTATTGGAAGAGGTTGTAATGGTAGATCTCATTGATGTATGTGCTGAAGCTGGAATGAAAATGACGGATCAGCGCCGCGTTATTTTGAAAGTGTTAAGCGATGCCGAAGATCACCCTTCGG
Organism: Alphaproteobacteria bacterium; assembly: GCA_030432775.1. Lineage (GTDB taxonomy): Bacteria > Pseudomonadota > Alphaproteobacteria > Micavibrionales > Micavibrionaceae > JASMHE01. The sequence continues at coordinate 7,925 of JAUILO010000077.1, read as the reverse complement.
TTGAAACAGTCTACGAAAGAGCCAAAGGCATAGATTCCTCAATCAGCATGGCAACAGTATACAGAACGCTCAATTTGCTTGATGAGCTGGACATCGTCGTACGTCACGATTTTAACGGCAGTTTTTCCCGTTATGAAGTGAATATGGAACATCACCACCATTTGATTGATCTGGAGACAGGTGATGTGATCGAATTTCAGAATGAAGAACTTGAAAAGATCAAAGAAAAGATCGCCAACGAACTTGGGTACGAACTGGTTGATCACAGGCTGGAACTCTACGGACGTCGCCTGAAAAAATAACAACATAATATTGAAGGTGATGGATGATGACAGCTGATCGAAATATTAAGCTGGATAAACCTGGTGCAGGCTTGCCATTTTTTGAAAAGGCGATGGCTAAATATATCTGGTTTCCTTATGCGTGTTCTCGTTTGAACCGCGAAAAAGCTGTTTCTGTTACGCAGCGTGCTGGTAAAAAATGTATTGAAAAAGCCAGATATGTCAGTAAAGATCAGCTATCACAGCAGGTTTTGATCCCGCGTTTGCGCGGCCTTGAAGATAGCTCGCGTTACTGGTCTATCGCTATGACGATTGAACATCTGTTTATCGTGCATAACGGTATGTTGGGAATGACACGCGCTTTATCGGCTGATCAGAAAGTCGATCAGGTTGTGAGTACGGCCGATGTGAAACCGACAGGTAAGGTTGATCCGGAAGATATATTGGGGCGTTATGAGGCGGTTATTGCCGATTATGCGGACAAGGTCGCATTACTGCCGGATTTAAAGCGATGTAAGGCGACGCATTTACACCCATGGTTTGGTGAGCTTAACGCACATCAATGGCTGTGTTTAAACGCAATACATACGCAAATCCATTTGGGACAAATATTAGAAATTATAAAAAGGCTATAGTGATTAAATAGATGTCGGATTTTTCATGCAAAGATATTACGTTTGATGTTGCCAACAGCCCGGAGCGCTGTGTGTGTAAGGGGGCGGCGATGCGCGCCTATGGTTGTATGAAAGTATCTGGCTGCGCTGAAACCGAAGCCGTAGAAGCCGCTTACCGTGTTTATCGTTATCATCATCCTGAAGATAGTAAAGGCGATGCGCGCCTGACTGTTGAACGCTGGATTTATTCTGAACATGCCAATTAAAATTTATTGCGCCTATATTTATCTAAGGGCTGAAAAGTTATTTCATGGAAGATGACCGTTTACCAACGTCGCTTTGGGTGGATGCACATCTGCGCCGCCTTGATCTTAGCGCAACACCTTATTATGTGCTGAATAAGGGCGCTCCGGCGTCCGGTACGGTGATGATTAAAATTAACGGTATTGAAAATGGCTGTTTGTTGTTACAACAGCAAAGAGATCTGGATGGTGTTATGGGCTGGATGCGGATGCTGGATGGTCAGGATGAAAAGCGCATTGATCTTTATATCAAGCAGTGTTTAGATCGTGATCCTGATTTATGGGTAATCGAGGTTGAAGATAGATCGCTTGAAAATCCGTTTGAAGGAAATGTATTTTAGGTCTGATGGCCAATGTGTCTGTGATGACAGAATATGAAATTAGTGAATTGTGAATATGAGTGAACTGAACAAACAAATAGAAAATCGCCGCACTTTTGCGATTATTTCCCACCCTGATGCCGGTAAAACCACGCTGACTGAAAAGCTGCTATTATTTGGTGGCGCTATTCAGATGGCAGGTATGGTTAAAGCACGCGGTGATCGTAGGCGCGCGCGATCTGACTGGATGAAAGTGGAGCAGGAGCGCGGTATTTCTGTTAGCTCGGCTGTGATGACATTTGAAAATAGCGGCATTACCTATAATCTGCTGGATACGCCTGGTCACGAAGATTTCTCTGAAGATACATATAGAACGCTAACGGCTGTGGACAGCGCGATCATGGTGCTTGATAGCGCCAAGGGGATTGAGGCGCAGACTTATAAATTGTTCGAAGTTTGTCGTTTACGCGATATGCCGATCATTACCTTTATCAATAAAATGGACCGTGATGGCCGCGATGCATTCGAAATTATGGATGAGATTGAACAAGAACTTGCCTTGGATGTAACGCCTGCAAGCTGGCCTATTGGTATGGGACGTGATTTTAAAGGCTGTTACGATCTAATCGAAGATAAGCTGATGCTGTTTGATCGTGGCAAGGGTGACACGCTTAAGGAATCTATCGAATGTAAGGGGCTTGATGATCCAAAGATTGATGAGTTGCTTCCGGCTGAGCTTGCAGGAAAATTGCGCGAAGAGGTTGAAATGGTACGCGGTTTATGTAAGCCGTTTGATAGGCAATCATATCTTGAAGGTCATTTAACGCTCGTTTATTTTGGCAGTGCGATCAACAATTTCGGTGTGTTTGAATTGCTTAAAGGTATCGGCAATAATGCGCCGCATCCGCGTTCCCAGAAAACAGATGAACGTAATATCGAGCCGGATGAGGCGAAAGTCTCTGCCTTTGTATTTAAAATTCAGGCCAATATGGACCCCAAGCACCGTGATAGGCTCGCTTTTGCGCGTATTTGTTCGGGACAGTTTAAAAAGGGAATGAAGCTGAAGCATATTCGCAGTAATAAAACGATCAACATCCATAATCCGCTCATGTTTTTAGCACAGGACCGTGAAACAGCTGAAGAAGCATGGCCCGGTGATATTATAGGTATTCCAAACCATGGAAATCTTCGTATCGGCGATAGTTTAACCGAAGGCGAAGTTCTGACATTTTCGGATATACCGAGTTTTGCGCCTGAATATATGCAGCGCGTGCGTCCGGAAGATCCACTGAAGGCAAAACATTTGGGCAAAGCGCTTGAGCAGCTTGCCGAAGAAGGCGTGGCTCGTGTGTTTAAACCTATTCTGGATCCGGATTGGGTTGTCGGCGTGGTCGGTCCGCTGCAGTTTGATGTATTGGCAGACCGTATCCGTAGTGAATATGATATTCCGGTAAAGTTCGAGCAGACATCATTACATACTGCGCGCTGGCTACGATCGGATAATCAGCAATCATTGAAAAGCTTTATTGATAATAACCGAAGCGCTGTCGCTAATGATCATGATGGTGATCCGGTGTTCTTGGCACGTAATGCATGGCATTTGACGGATTGTGAAGATAAACATAAAGATATCAAGTTTGTTGCTATTAAATAAGCTCAACAAATAAGCTCAAATATTATTCGGAGCGCAGTAACACTGTCGTTAACTCTTTGCCTTTACTTCTTGTAATGGCTCATCGGGCTGGTATGTGACGGTGTTGCATGTGATCTGAGCGCTGTACCGCCTAGAGGCGTACCGATTTTAGATGCACGTGCAATGAAGTTTGATGCTGATGTTTTTTCAGCCTTTTGGCTTCTTGAATGGTTGATCAGTGCGACTGATCCATGTGCTGTTGCCGGGTTGCCTGCTAAGTTAAATTGTCCACGTCTCATAATATTCCTCTTTCTTTGTCGACCGGCTTTGTAATAGCTAAAGGGCTATAGCGCCGTGTCTGTCCCAATTCTGGGCCGAAATGATTGAGATATGGTTAATGAAACCCCTATAGAACCGAAAACTGCGGTTTTTGGCTGTTTATCAATGTTTTGCGCATGGTTTAGGTGTTAGAAAGTAACTTTAGAGCGTGGTTATTGCTCTTGTGACCTGGTGTCCTGCGTAATAGGTTCTGGATTTTTGGCTTCCTCAAGGGCTTTATCAATTACATCATTACGCGTCTGGCTTGGTGTTTGCGCAGCCTTTTTTTGCTTTTTCGCAAAAGCATGTTTGCGTATTTGCATATCGATAATGGCAGACACGATATTGGCGTAATCATCCGTCCATGCTTTGGATGCTTTACCAGATGAATCAGACCAGTTTTTGCGCTGAATCATATAATTTGAAACTTCATCGCTTTTGGTCATTGCAATATACACAGCAGGGGCATAGCGAATTTTTGTACCGGGTACAAATCCACCTTTACCGATAACGCTGTATACTTTGGCGCCAAGCTCATTCGCCGAGGCGCTAAGGCTCGGTATCATGTTCATGTAACGGTTGGAGATATTGCCGACAATAATGCCGTTATCCTTAAGTTTGCTGAAGTAAATCTCCAGTGCTTCTTTTGTCACAACATGAACAGGTATATTGTCCGAGCTAAAGACATCAATAAAGATCAGGTCGTATTTCTTATCATCCTGTTTTTCAATTTCTAGGCGTCCGTCACCTAAAATAATGTCATATGGGCTACCGCAATTCGAAAGATAGGTGAATAAGGATGTATCTTTGGCTATGCCCGCAACATCTTTATCAATTTCAAAGAAATCAAAATGACGATTGTTTTTTTGGTAGCAGGCCAGTGTACCTGCACCAAGGCCAAGCACGGCTATTTCCTGTGGTCCTTCGCGCTCATCAAGCATGTTGAATGTCAGGCGCGCATTCTCATAATAGTATGATAGCGGCGTCAGAGCATATTCAGGGTCGTTGGATTGTACGCCATGCAATGTCGTACCATGCATGAAACGGGTCATATTGTTGTCTGTATCTTCTGTGACAACACTTACGCCGAAATAGTTTCTGGATATATGAAGTGCGCTATACATGTGTTTGATGCGGAATGTCGGGAATATCAACAGGCACATTAAGACGATAATGGCAAAAGACCTTCTGCTTTCAAGCAATATCGAGATTGTATAACAAAAGATGACGACACTAACGATTACAAGTGCAATACAGGTCAGGCGCATGCCGGAGGCTTCGGGCAGGGAGAATGAAACCGCGACAATGAAGGCAACACTAGCTATACATATGATTGATGTGCGCCATGTTTGTAAAAGCGTCAGCGGTGTTTTTGCGATTTGCACTGTTTTCATTTGGGTAAAGTCGTAAAAGCGTACAAAACAGGCAAGGCTAAGTACTAAGGCATATTCAATCGGGTATACAAAGATAAGAGGCGCAATTAACGCATTAAAGATACCGCCCAATACTCCGCCGAGGGACATGAAGACATAAAACTCGGTGATATGTGATAAATGCGGCTGTGTTTTGACCAATTTGATATGACACATAAGTGCTGTGAAGAAGAAAATGATCAGATGTATGGCTATAGACTGTAGCTTAAGCGGATTATATGCAGTCATGGCGATGACAATAATCGCTATAATGCCGATCCCCATCATATAGGTTGCTAATTTTTCAGAGATAATTTGTTTGCGCGCGAAAGCAAAAATGAAGGTCGAAACGTATAATGCGAGTGGCACAATCCAAAGCAGTGGCACAGACGCAATATCGGTTGTGATATATGTTGTAACACCGAGCATAAGGCTTGATGGAATAAAGGCTAACAGAAGCCATATTACCCGTGTTTTGTTTGTTACAGGTGGAACGTTTTCTTCGGATGTTTTGACATCATCCTTCAACACCTTTGGCTGTTTGACCACTATCGCACAGGCCGCAATACATAAAATAAGAACGCCATAAAGACCCGCCCATGCAAAAGTCTGATTGGTAAGGGTGAGTAATGGCTCAACGATAAATGGATAGATAAGTAAAGATGTCATGCTGCCAAGGTTGCTGGCGGCGTAAAGGAAATACGGATTACTGGCATCAGGATGATCGGTATAAGAAAACCAGCGTTGTAACAGCGGCGCACAGCCGGAAAGAGCGAAGAAGGGGCCACCAACGGTCACAGCCATTAATTTGAGCTGCCAGAACACAATGTTTTCATCAGGTCCGGGTGCGGACCAGCTATCGGGAATACTAAGCGGCAATATAAATGCGAATAAAACAAATAAACCCAGATGCAATATGGCTTGAAAACGCAGGCTCAGGAATTTGGAACTGATATGGGCATAAAGGTAACCACCCAGCAATACCGCTTGAAAGAAGACCATCGCGGTATTCCACACCGAAGATGAACCGCCAATACGTGGCAAAATCATTTTACTGAATAAAGGTTGCACGCCGAAAAGAAGAAAGGCACTCAGAATAAGGGTGACCGTATATATCGGGACATATAGGCGGACATTATTGGAAGGTTTTGCGTCGGACATTGTGAACCTGTTTATTTTGAAATGGATTAAAAAATATATGCCGTGAAAAGGCGGTGAATCATGGCGATTATTTTATACGATTACGTTCTTTGTTTCTATGGTCTTTAATACTTAAGGATATGGATTAGTCATTTACGCTGTTATTTATCGTTTAAATTCAGTGAAAACACTTGAAATGGTGCGGAATCAGTGACATATAAGTACTAAATTTAAATAGGACTAAAATTGGTCTGTTTTAATTCTGCTTTGGTTTAATTTTAATCCTTGGTTTAATTTTAATATTGCTTATTCGAAGTGATATGAAAGCGCAGAGGCAAAGTGATCAGGTTTAAGGTGTATAATGATCAAACTATCAAAATTAACGGATTATGCGGTGGTGATTTTAGCCAAAATGCATGATTGCGGGCAAGAAAGCTTGTCAGCTTCGTTTCTTGCGCAGCAAACGCATATTTCCGAACCGGCTGTATCTAAGGTTTTAAAATTATTGGCTAAGGCTGATATTCTTTCATCCAGCAGAGGGGCACGTGGTGGTTATACTTTGTGTCAGAGTGCTGAAGACATCGTGCTGACGCAGATCATAGAAGCGATAGAAGGGCCGATAGCCTTGACCGCTTGTGTTGATGGTAGTCACGATCAGTGCTCAATGTCATCTTCATGTTCTATGGCAGGGCGCTGGACTCCGGTAAATCAGGCAATTAAAACAGCATTTGATTCAGTCAGCCTGAAAGATATGTTGCCGCGCTGTACATCAGGTACAGTTCGGGTTAGAACGGACGAGATTATGAGGCAAGAGGTAGTATTATGAGCGCAACAGATGAAACGGTCGCACAGGTTCAGAGCCTAAACCGTAAATATGAAGCGGGGTTTGTAACCGATATTGAATCCGAAAAAGCACCGAAGGGCTTGAGTGAGGATATCATCCGCTTTATTTCGGCAAAGAAGAAAGAGCCTGAGTGGCTTTTGGAATGGCGTTTACAGGCTTATAGACACTGGCTTAAAATGCCGGAACCGACATGGGCGAAAGTAGAACATCCGCCAGTGGACTATCAGGATGCTTATTATTACGCATCGCCTAAAAGCATGGAAGATGCGCCCAAATCACTGGACGAAGTTGATCCGAAGCTTTTGGAAACATACGAAAAACTTGGTATTCCTCTGCGTGAACAAGAGATACTGGCAGGCGTTGCTGTTGATGTGGTGTTTGATTCTGTTTCGGTTGCGACCACATTTAAGGAAGAACTGCATAAGGCTGGCGTGATTTTTTGTTCCATAAGCGAAGCGGCGCAAAAACACCCTGAATTACTTAAAAAATATATGGGCAGTGTTGTACCATATCATGATAATAAACATGCCTGTTTGAACAGCGCTGTATTTACCGATGGCTCCTTTGTTTATGTGCCCGAAGGTGTGCGCTGTCCGATGGAACTTTCAACATATTTCCGCATTAACGAGCTGAACACAGGCCAATTCGAGCGCACGATTATTGTCGCTGAAAAAGGGTCGTATGTTTCCTATCTTGAAGGTTGTACCGCGCCGATGCGTGATGAAAACCAAATGCATGCGGCTGTTGTTGAATTGATCGCGCATGAAGATGCCGAAATTAAATATAGTACGGTTCAGAACTGGTATCCCGGTGATGAAGATGGCAAGGGCGGAATATATAACTTTGTGACAAAACGTGCCTTATGTGAGGGGGCCAATAGCAAAGTATCATGGACGCAGGTTGAAACTGGTTCGGCGATTACATGGAAATACCCATCTTGTATTTTGAAAGGTGACAACTCCATTGGTGAGTTTTATTCCGTGGCCATTACTAATAATATGCAGCAAGCCGATACCGGCACAAAAATGATCCATATTGGCAAAAACACAAAGAGCAAGATA
>JAUILO010000076.1 GCA_030432775.1 Alphaproteobacteria bacterium | reverse complement strand
CAAATTATCAAGGAAGAAAGCACCGGACAAAAGCTGACCGGTGTAATGCATTGTTTTTCATCCAGCCGTAAAATGGGCGAGGAAGCCTTGGAACTTGGGTTTTATATCTCTTTTTCCGGTATGGTTACGTTTAAAAACCGCACAGAATTGCATGATTTTGCCAAGGATGTGCCTTTGGATCGTTTCTTGATTGAAACAGATGCACCGTTTTTAGCGCCCGAGCCATATCGTGGAAAAATTAACGAACCATCATTTGTTATTCATACAGCAAAAAGACTGGCTGAACTTAAATCTATATCTGAAGAAGAAGCTGCAAACCATTCAAAACAAAACTTTTTTAATTTATTTACGAAAGCTAAACTGGCATGAGTATTACCTTCACAATTATGGGGGCCGGAAATTCTGCTGGTACACCCAGTGTCGGTAATTTCTGGGGCAATTGTGATCCGACCGAACCAAAGAATAAACGTACACGCCCAAGCGCCCTTGTACAAAGCGAAACAACAACCATTGTGATTGATACAGGCCCTGATTTTCGTGAGCAGGTCAACAGGCATGATGTATCCGATATTGATGGCGTTTTATACACACACAGCCATGGTGATCATATCTATGGAATGGATGATTTGCGTATATACAGATTACGCAATAAGCACTTGGTTGATGTTTATGGCACAAAAGAAACGCTTGGTGAAATGCAGGCGCGGTTTGAATACCTGTTTATACAAAAGGCCGATATCTACCCGCAGGTTTTAAGACCAACCATACTATCACCCGATGATATGGGTAAGCCAATGACAATTGGAGATATAGAATTTATTCCGTTCATTCAGGATCACGGCACATGCCAGTCACTGGGCTTTCGTTTTGGTAATCTTGCCTATTCGACTGATATGGTGGCGCTTGATGATAAGGCGATTGATATTTTAAGGGGCGTTGAAAACTGGATTGCTGATGGTTCGGGCTATAAAATGCCAAAGAATATCGTTCATTGTACGCTTAAAGAACTATATAAGCTTAACGAGAATATAAATGCACAGCGCATTTATATGACCCACTTGACGCCAGCAATGGATTACCAGACACTACTGAACGAAACACCTGATAATTATTATCCTGCCTATGACGGCTTATCATTTAAGGTGCAATACTAGGCTGTAGAGCCAAAACGTAAAGAGAAGGGGGCATTATAATGCTTTATTACAATAGATTTCTCATCCGCGTATTTACTATCATTATTTTTATCTCTGTTATTTTCACACAGCCTTTATTAGCTGCCGAAACGTCACAAGAAAAATCAGAGATAAAAATTCCATCACAATCACCCGAATTAATGAGTGTGCGCCCCAGTAACGAGGTCTTTGGTGATGATATAATTTACCCGGATGATATGTGGGGCTTGCCACTTCTTTATATGCTAAAGCAAGGGCCGCGTTATCTTGATAAGGATATGCCCATTAATCTACCACCACCGCCGAGCAATAACAGCTTGGAGACTTATTACGAGCTTTTACAGTTACAGGAACTACAAGCCGCACGTACAGCTGAAAATGTATATAAAATCAGGCAGGAAAATGACCACCTTGATTTATATGGCGATACACTTGGCCCAAATACGATTAAGTTTATTAGTGAGACTTTTGGCGATGTCAATTACATCACCTTGAAGGAAAAGTTTTACTATAAACGTGCCCGCCCAACCCAGCTTAATAAATCATTACAAACAGTTATTCCCGTGCCTCAGCATGCATCTTATCCTTCCGGACATGCAACGCAGTCTTTTTACGTTGCCTATCTGCTGGGTCAGCTTGATCCTGTGAATGCGCGTCGTTATTACGACCGAGCCTATGGCGTTGCATACAGACGCGAAATTGCGGGTGTCCACTATCCAAGTGATAGCCGTGCAGGGCAACTGCTTGCGACCATATTATTCGATAAATTTATGGAAGTGCCTGAATTAAAAGACTTATATAGAAAAGCACAGCAAGAATGGGGTATAATGGAGGAAGATACAAAGTAAACTCAATAGTATATAAGGATCAATATCTAGTTATGAAATATCTGTTCGCACTTTGCCTGGCTTTATCTTTTTCAGTCTCCGCATCAACGATGACGCGGGCCGGACGATATGATAATGCACCTGTTTTAAATCAGGGTCATATTATACAGGTTCAAAAGGGCGCTATTAACGCGGGTGAGTTTTACCGCTACATTAAGGATAACCAGCTTGAGGTTATCGAGATGCTTGATAAATATTTCACAACACGTAATGAGATGAACATTCTGGTTGAACCGCGCCGCTTGCGCCGTCCTCCACAGCAACCGATTAACCGGGCCAAATACGAATCGCAACTGGCACAGTTGGAAGAGCAAAGACAAGCTATTGTTGCCCATTATTACCATATAGAAAGCCAGATATATGAATGGCACGACGTTCAGCTTTTATCAGAGATACTGGTCAAACGTGGACAAGATAACCTGAACCGTTTCAAAATGTTTTTACTGAAGGTTTTCGAATATGATGCCGAGTATCTGGAATCATTTGATGATTTGATAACATTATATGAAGAAGAGCAGTTGGCTTATTACATTACCGAGAACACAATCAACTTCATCAAGCCCGAAGTACATCAGCATTTTGAAAAGTTGAAGTCACTGATGGAATATTCAAGTGATAGACAAAAACATTATATCGGTCAGCTGAAATATTTCGTAAAATAGCACTCAGAGCGCCTGAGCAAAATTCTATCAAAAAAATGCATGATCTTTTTTTAAGGATATACAAAGTTTTGTTTGACAATTCTTTGAATATTTCGTGTTATGGAACATCTTTAAAAATGTGTACAAAGAATACACAATTTTGGCAGGAATATTAGTTATCCGTGGTGGATGCTTTATCCTGAATATTTCTAAACGGGCATAAGACTCGTCTGAATTATAAAATAAATAAAACCATTTTGAACAGGGTGGTTATTGTGAACTTACTAAGTAAAAAGGTATTAACACCCCTATTCCTCTCTGCCGCGCTAGGTGCTGCGCTGGTGGGCGGAAATGTACTGAATTCATATAATGAACAACAACGTGAGCAGCCCGTAACAGCGGCGCCTGAAGTTGTTGAAGAACCAGCCGTAGCGACGCCTGATCCAGATCGATACAAAATATCCGCCTATGACATCATGAAGGACTATGTTGAACTGGGTAAGCATGCGCAAAGAATGTTGCTTTTTAATCCGGATGGTGAAGATGGTATCTTTGAAACGGATGTCGAAAACATTGAAATCAATACCAATAGACAAAATCTATACAAACAAATGCTTCAACTTTCAGATCAGTTGATTGCAGATGGTGTAACTTCACCGGAAAGAATTCTAGGTGTGAATGAAGGGCAGCTTCGTGGTGAAAACCCATTTATGGAGCCCCATACCGCATTTCCGCATGATGAGAAAGAACATCAGCATTATTCAATTATTACGCCATATCCAAATTCCAATAGTTCGCACCAAATCGAGCAGACATTATCACATATGCTTGACCCGACTATTTTGCTGTCATCACCCTATAAATCTTTAAGTCATGAAACTTATGTCGGCCTGCATGAGATTGGCCATGGTCTTGAAAATATGCTGCTTAAGTTTGGTGATGAAATTGGTGATCACAGACACCGCCTTATGGCTGAAGCCGCAGCGGATTGTTTCGCAATGCTGACTTATGAACATGCCAGCATTAAATATGGCGATTTATTAGAAGGCGAGGATGGCGAGTTTACAAAACGTATCGCCGATTTACGAACAATTGCTGTTCTTCAAATGGTTCTGGCCAGTGATAAATTTGATGGTTCGGCACGTTATTTTGTGAACCCGTATACAGATAGTTTTCAAGCAATCGTGAAAAAAGCCAAGCAGGACGGTACACTTGAGGAAATGACCTTTGAAGATATGGCCATCATGGCACGTGATCATGTGTTACATGTGTCCGAGACAAAGATGACACAAGAATATATCGATGAAATTGCCACTGCTATATTCCAGCAGCTTGATGAATTAAAACCGCTGACTTTCAAAGAGCAAACAGAAACTATCAGAGCAGCTCTTGCTGACGGAAAGTTCAAAGGCCCTGCCAAAGCATTCTTTGACCGCTATGTTGATGCGGTAGACAACGTGCTATCCGTACAGCCGGTTCAAAGTGCCGATATCATGGCCAATTGGGAAGCAGACCTGCTTCAGAAAGACCAATATGGCGTTGATCAAAAAGATGCATGGGTTTTGGAAGCCAAGTTCATCAATATGCAGATGGGTTCTTTCTTTGGTAAAGTTGCATGGGTACGTGATCATCAAGGGCCTGAAGCTGCCAGAGAGCTTTATCAGAAAGTTATGAATGGCGAGCCAGAAGATGGTTATATCAAGTTTGCGGACCGCGCAGCACGCTTTGTTGAGCTCGCCAAAGAACTGGGGATTGAAAAAGAACTCAAGCTGGAAAAAATGACAACAGCGCCGGAATTCATCGTGCGCTTGAATGTCGAAGGCATTATAGACGAGGCTGCGAATGATATTCTGGGTGAGGATAGAGGCCGCGTTGCGATCGTTGATATGAACGATACATTCTCTGTCGATAAAGACGGCAAGCCTGTTTACCACCCGGAAGAAATTGCACCGAGCATTCTAAAGAGTGTCGCCGGACAGATGCTCGAAGATAAAACAGATGAAGTGCCAAATATATTAGCGCAACTAAAACAAGGCATTATCGAAGGATGGGGACAACGCGCGCCTGTTGATTCATTCATCAATACATTTGTGACCACTACAGAAGATGGTCATAAATATGCCTCATTTGCCTCGCCGCCATCAGAGATGAGCGCGCATCAAATCGAACAGCGTATATCTTTAACTTATAATCCGGATCTGGCGTGGGTATCACCAGTGTCATCAGAATCATATCGTGCATTTATAGCGATGCGTTCTTTAATGGATGCAAAGTTTTTTATCGAATATGACGAAGATAATAAAGATGATAGCAAAGCAAAACCTGCTAAGGAGCGCACAATATTTGATCTGGTTGATTTTTCCAAACTGGAGGACGATCCATATCAACGTTTGGTTTACAATGCGACACTGGATTGTTTCGCGCTTCTTGCATATCATCAAGCCAGCCTGGAAAACCCGGGTGATTTGAATAATGTCACTGAATTAGGCGATCGCCTTGCATCGTTGCGCGATTTATCAATTATCCAGACCATGTTCCTTGATAACGCCCCTGATCATGCGTTTGATTATGATACATCACGCTTTATCGAGCGTTTTGTTGGCTATATCTCTTTTGTTGCGGGTAATGACACGATCAAAGATCTTAGTCAGGACGACATGCAAGATCTTGTCTATAAATTTATAAGCTCAGAGCTCAGAAACTATCCATCTGCACGCCTTGAAGCGCTATATAAATCTTCAGCCCCGATACTTGGTCAGGAAGTAGAGATTAATGGTGAAAAAGTTGCCACAACCGACATGACCTTCGCACAAAGAAGACATTTAATTCATACACAGTTGCTACCGACAGCGAGTGCTTTGGATCCTGATGGTGATTTTTCTGATCTGGTAGACCGTATTAACAGCGCGTCTTGGGATATCGTCAGCACAATGCCGAGCAAAGATTTTATTGAGGCTTGGAAGCAAGACATCATGCCTTTGAACAAGATGACCAAAGATCAAGCTCTTCGCCGGATTATCCTTGAAGAAAACTGGATTAGCACACAAGAGGGGATCTGGACCAAGCTTGAAAAACCTGATGAAATTGCACCTGCTAAACCGGCAGTTCAAAATGAAACCACCGTTGATAACGGCGGACCTCATGGCCGCACACCAGTACGTACAACAACACCGAGCTCCACACAGACAGTGCCTGATAATGTAGTGTCTGCTGAACAACGCCTTGCTCTATTACAAAAATTTAAAGAGCAGCTACTTGCCGAGGAAATATTCTACACAGCTGAAGAGGCAAGAGAAATATTGCGTTCACACCTAAAAGAAATCACCCTTACAGGTAATGGCCGTGTGATGAAAGTTCCTGTAACACCGGATATGATTGCCGAAGATGGCAAGCATATCATAGTCCCGCCGGGAACATTGCCAAATGTGCCTGTGCCGGTTGTATTGACTGTACCATCTGAATTTATTGCGTCGATTGACCCAAATGCAGAAAAGAGAAGACAAGCACAATCAGAAGAAAACAACCAGGGACCGCGCGCTTTGACTGTAGAGCTTCCAGATGGCGGAAAAACAACAATTCTTGTTGATCAGGATATGATCAGTGAAGATGGCGACTATGTAACCCTGCCACCAGGCAGATTGCCTCCGACTATTACCAATGTTGACGAAGAAACAAAAATCTTCATTACAAAAGATGATTTGAAACTACCTGAACAGCCAAAAGAAGATACACCGGAGCTTGACGGAGAAGAAACAGAGACACAAGCCCCGATAGAAGAGGCCGGATTACAACGCGTTCGCGCACCTATACCAGGGTGGGGAATACGCCCGAAATAAGAGTCTGAATAAAATCAGGGTTAAACATGAATTCTAGCAACCAATATGTTTGACAGATTATGTAATTACCTTTAATAAAGTTTATTAATAGCAATAAAAATAAAATGAACAAGGGAGCTGGATCGTGACTTCAGAACAATTAGATATTGAAGACGAAACATCCGTATTCAAAGAAAAACCTCTATCTGCCGAAGATAAAGCACTGCTTGCCGAGCAAGTGCCGATGATGGCTGAAAAGTTAAGCCGAGCAAAAGAAGAGGTCAACAAAGTTTTTAAGGGACAGGAAGATGCTGTCCGGTTTACTTTTGTTACAATGATCGCGGGCGGTCATTTGCTAAGCCGTGGCGTGCCCGGTCTTGGTAAGACATTGCTTGTAAACGTACTGAGTGAAGTCATGAATATCACCTCTGGCCGTATTCAGTTCACACCGGATCTATTACCATCTGACATTACCGGTTCAGAAGTCCTTGAAGAAGGCGCCGATGGTAAAAAGAATTTTCGCTTTATCAAGGGGCCGATATTCAACCAGCTTGTTTTGGCTGATGAGATCAACCGTTCGCCTGCTAAAACACAGGCTGCTTTGCTACAACCGATGCAGGAAGGCGAGGTAACTGTTAACGGCACGACATATGATTTGCAAAAGCCTTTCTTTGTTATGGCGACACAAAACCCGATTGAACAAGAAGGTACTTATGAGCTTCCCGAAGCCCAGCTTGACCGTTTCTTGATGCGTGTGGATTTTGATTACCCTGACGAAGATGCAGAGCGCTGGGTTCTACATAACACAACTGGCGTTTCTGGCAGCTTGCTGGATTTATTCAATCAACATAATGACGGTGCAGACCTGACCCAGCCACAAGCCAAAAAGGGTGGTGGTTTTAATATTGATTCAGTGCTAGAGCCGAATGATCTGATTTTAATGCGTGCCATGGCTGCAAGCATGCCGATTGGTAAAAAAGTTGAAGATGCTATTATTCACATTGTGCGTGGAAGCCGTCCTACAGATGAGCTTGCACCGGATGTTGTAAAAGAAAATGTTGAATGGGGTGCAGGCCCGCGTGCCGTACAGGCATTTGCCAAAGCTGCCAGAGCAAACGCATTGCTTGATGGACGCGTAGCGCCAAATGTTCAAGATGTTCTTGATGTGGTGAAACCAGTTATGGAACACCGTATGAAGCTAAGTTATGAAGCTCAAAGCAACGGCAATAATTTCAATACAATTATGGATCAAATCGTTGCGCCAATTCGTCCACGCCCGTAAGAAGGGCGTCATTAAGAAGGGCGTCATAGGGAAAGAATACAAAAAACACCTATATAAAACACCTATATCAAAATAGATATTACACAAAATAAAGACCGTCATATTCATGACGGTTTTTTGTTATCTGACTTGTGCCTGAATAAAAAGGTGCTTCGGCCGTCAATAAGGAATGAAGTGATGCGCTATAGGACTGAAGATCCGGCTGGGATTTTACTTCTTGGAAAGCTCGATCTTTTCAAGAACAGCATCATTATGTTTGAGGTCTTTTTTGTAATTTCCAGTCATACTATAGGCAACCATATTCATGCCCGTACGCATAGCATCTTCCCATTCATCGGATTCAACCGGGTAAGTATAACCAGCCCATGTTTTTGCCCAATTCCCTTGTGAGATAATAATAGAAGATACGCTTTCCGGATCGTCCAGATCTTCTTGTTCGACCCAGATAGCGTCATTTGGTTCTTCGCCGTGCATCGCAGAAATAATGTAGAACGTACGGCTAAGCGTGTGATCTGAATCCACTCGCTCCAATGCTTTGATGTTTACATTGCCAAGAACACGGCGCAAAGACTGGTTGCGCTGTGCGGCATCATCCTGAATATCGAATAAGATAACACCACCCGAATTGATATAATTTTGTACTTTTCGCTGTGCGGCAATTGATAGGGCTGGCGATTCATTTGTAATCGGCCAGTAGATAAAGGGAAAGAATGCAATCTCGTCATGTTCAATATCTATCGAAGCAACGCCTTTGGCTTCGATAGAGCTTTTTTCGCTCATAAAGGATGATAATTGAAACAGACCGCGTTTTGCATTTGTGTTGACAACATGGGATGTTGCAGACACATGAGCGAGATAAAAATTATTCGCGTAATCAAGGTCGGTTTTCGGCCCATCAAAACCTGCTGTTTGGGTTTCGGGCGTCTGTATTGAAGCATTATCAGCAGTTGTGTTCACATCATCTGCATCTTGCGCATACGCTGCACTCATCGCCGCAACAGACAAGCTAGCGGCAAGCAAAAAACGTGTGGCAAGTCGTGTAAAATTCATTTTTAATTTTCCCTGTTTATTGATCTGCCCGAAGTTTTACGTACTTCTTTTTATTTGTCTTGCACCTCTAAAGCGCGCTGATAGGCATTTACGTAATAAATACAAAATACACAATAATATAAAAATGAGAATACGCAAGAAAAACCTTCTATAAAGCTGGGTTTAAGGCCTAAAAAAGTTTGACACAGCGGGGCATCGTCTTTACTAATAATATCCATAATAATAAACAGGGACGGGATGTTAATGTGGCATCAATATCAAGAAAAGCAAAAAGCTTCTTCGCTTCCGCTTTCGCGGTAGCAGCCATTGGTCTAACAATAGGGACTGATGCATTTGCACAGGATAGCCAGATTGGTGATCCTGCGGAGCAATCTGCGCTTTCACAAACACTTGACCCAGCAGCTACCCCCGATACTTCGGGCAGTGATACCCTTACAATACCAGCAAACCCAGCCATCAATACAGATGCCACATCACAACAGCAAATAGTCGCGCCAAAAGCGCGAACACAAACAGTTTCAAGTTACGATCTTTATAATCCACCGCAAAATATTGACGGCAATCTATTTGGTGCATTCTTGCTTGGCGGCGGATTGCTCTATGCTGCGTTTGCTTTATATGGAGCGCGAAAAGGAACCAAAGGGGCATGGCTGCGAGCAGCGGCCGGTGGCGCGTTGCTTGCTGTACTATGTAATCCGGAAAGTGTTGTCGAAAATCTAGATAGTTTGCCGACAGATGTCATTATTGTAACCGACATTACGGCCAGTCAGGATCTTGATGATCGTGCGCAGATAACGGCCAAGGCATATGAAGATATCGTAAAGCAGCTCTCGCAAATTGAGGGCGTGAATATCCGTACGATAGAAGTTGATAATAATGAAGGCGCAACAGAGGATGACGGCACACAAATCTTTTCAAGATTACAAGATGGCTTATCCGAAATCCCAAGAGATAGGCTAGGCGCGGTATTTATTATTACCGATGGACAGATCCATGATGTACCACAAAACCTTGATGTTCTAGACAAAACAACACCGCTTCACGCACTTATCTCTGGCTATCAAGATGATATGGATCGCAGCATTGTTGTTGACCAAGCGCCTTTATTCGGCAGTGTTGGTGAGAAAAAGACAATCCGTTTCCATGTTAGCGATAATGCTGATAACACGCCGGATACCGCAACAGCACAAACAGATACATTAGGCAAAACAAGCCGTATTGATGTAATCGTCAAAAGAGATGGCGAAGAATTACAAAGCATTAGTGTCGCGCCAGGCGAAACGATCGAGGTTGAGGTTGAAATCGATCATGTCGGCCAGAATGATTTCGTACTTGAGGCCGAAGTTCTTGATGGCGAACTAACAACAGTCAATAACCGCATCGTGACATCCATAGAAGGTATAAGGGAGGATATTAATATCCTTCTTCTCTCCGGCGAGCCGCATAAAGGCATGCGGATGTTACGTGATTTTTACCGCGAAGATCCTGATGTGAACCTTGTTCACTTTACTACATTGCGTCCGCCACAAAAACAAGATCACACACCGTTCAGAGAGTTATCACTTGTTCCGTTTCCCCGTTACGAAATATTCGTCGACAAGCTGAAGGATTTTGATCTTGTGATAATGGATAACAATACCCATACCGGTATAATTCCTGCACCTTATTACAAGCGCGTTGCCGAATACGTCAAAGAAGGTGGATCGCTTCTTGTTCTTGCGGGCCCCGACTATGCCAATCTTAAATCAGGCAGTTTATATAATGATGAAGAGCTAGCCAAAATTATGACCGCCAAACCCGATGGCGAAATTATTCACCGTACGTTTAAACCTGATGTTACCGCAGATGGCGAGCGGCATCCGGTTACACGTGAACTTGCGGGCGATGATGAAAATTGGGGCTCTTGGACCCGTCAGATCGGCTCTGATGTTGGTAGTGGCTATGTGTTAATGAGTGGCGCAGATGATGAGGCGCTTATTGTTGTCGATAAACAAGATAGCGGCCGTGTTGCTATGTTATTATCCGATAGTATGTATCTATGGGAGCGTGGCTATGAAGGCGGCGGCCCTTATGCAACATTGCTTGGCAATGTTACACAGTGGCTACTTAAGAACCCGGCTATGGCCGAGGAGAATCTTGAGATGGTTCGCCGTAATGACCAGATCATCATTAATCAGCAGACGATGGGTGATTTGCCATCGCCGCTGATCGTGACAACGCCGTCTGGAAAAACTATTACTGTCGAGCCGGAAAAAACCGAAAACGGTTTATGGACTGCTATTATTCCTGCGGATGAAGTCGGTGAATATAAAGTTGCACAAGATGGCGGTGATCAGCTAGAGGCCTATCTGAATACCGGTCCGAAAAACCCGAAAGAATTCGAAAATACGGTTTCCACCACCCTTAATCTTGCGCCAGTTATTGGTGAAGAGGGCAATAAACATGCCGGTTACCTTGGACGTTTAATGAATGAAGAAGCAAAATACGACCCGATCAAAGTTGTTCCAGTTCATGATGCGGAAAATGGAAGCGTGCTATCTGGTAAGGATTGGGCTGGCATACGCATGAATGATGGCGTAGTTGTGCAAGGACATGATAGAGAGCCACTTATTCCGCCATGGCTAGGCGCACTTGCCATTGCCGGCCTGTTTATGGGGGCATGGCTGCGGGAGCGCGAAGATGGTTTACTAGGTAAGTTAATAGGTAAAAAAGGTGATCCCGACCAAGATGGCGAGGCGCAGGCAAAGAAACAGGCAGAAAACACTACGAATAAACGCGGGCCAGGTCGCAACGGTCCATCTGTGTAGAGTATAAAGACGAGATTATAAACCGGAGAATATGAAGTGATATCACTAGGAGCAGCATTTAGAAAAGCAGGATTGCCGGCACTTGCCGTTGCGTCTTCGTTGATGCTTTCTGCCGCTGCGTTTGCGCAGGATGGTGATGCTCCGGCTATGGTTGATCAGACAACACCGATCACGCAAACAGATCAAGGAGTAGGGGCAGAACAAAACATCCCCGATAGTTCGTCTTCCCTGACGACAGTACAGCCAGACATTCAGGATCGTAGCGATAAATCCTCATCTGAATCTTCTGTTTCTACATTGGAAGTTGGCCCGATTACTTTTGTATCACCATGGGTCTTGC